>CASEOA010000074.1 GCA_949289455.1 uncultured Eubacteriales bacterium | reverse complement strand
CGCCAAGTCTCTGGACATGGAGAAGATGCCCCAGATCGTGGTGGTCATCGACGAGCTGGCCGACCTGATGCTGGTGGCCGCCAAGGAGGTGGAGGAGTCCATCTGCCGGGTAGCCCAGATGGGCCGCGCCGCGGGCATGCACCTGATCATCGCCACCCAGCGGCCCTCCGCCGACGTGATTACCGGCCTGATGAAGGCCAACATCCCCAGCCGCATCGCCTTTGCCGTGGCCTCTTCTCTGGAGTCCCGCATCATCCTGGACACCACCGGCGCGGAAAAGCTGGTGGGCCGGGGCGATATGCTCTACTTCCCTCTGGGCTCCGGCAAGCCCCAGCGGGTTCAGGGCTGCCTCATCTCCGACGAGGAGGTGGCCGCCGTGGTGAGCTTCATCAAGCAGAACAGCGGCGGGGCTGAGTACGACCAGGAGATCATGCACGACATCGAAAAGCACGCCGCCGAAAAGGAGAAGGGCTCCAAGGGGGTGGGCGGCTCCGCCCCCGAGGACGTGGGGGACGAATACGACGAGCTGCTGCCCTCCGCCATCGAAGTGGTGGTGGATACCGGTATGGCCTCCGTGTCCATGCTCCAGCGGCGGCTGAAGCTGGGCTACTCCCGTGCCGCCCGTCTGGTGGACCAGATGGAGGAGAAGGGCGTGGTGGGCCCCTTCGAGGGCTCCAAGCCCCGGCAGGTGCTCATCACCAAGGAGCAGTGGCAGGAGATGCAGTTCAAGCAGGACATGACCCCCGCCGCCGAGCCGGTGCCCGATGAGCTGGAGTTTGAAGGGGATGCGGTGCCCCAGAGCCGGGATTTGCCCCCCTTCGATCTGGATTGAATGAAATCAAAAGGAAATGTCTGCCCGCAGCCTGCGGCAGACATTTCTTTTACCCTGGATTGCATATGCGGGGACATACCGGCGTATGCTATGCCGGGGGGATGGAATATGAGCAAATCTGCCTGGAAAACCTACGCACTGTGGATTGCGGGAACTGAAGCGGTGGGGGCCTTGTCCGGCTTTCTGACCCGGGAGGGGGCGGCCCTGTATAGCAGGAGCGTCAACAAGCCGCCCTTGTCGCCGCCGGCGGCGGTCTTTCCGGTGGTGTGGGGTTTGCTGTTTGTGCTGATGGGAGTGGGGGGCGCCCGGGTGTGGCTCAGCCCCGCCTCCGAGGCCCGGACCCGGGCCCTGCGGGTATACGCCTTGCAGCTGGCCTTCAATTTCTTCTGGAGCATTATCTTTTTCAACCTGCAAAACTATGGGTTTGCCCTGATCTGGCTGGCGGCTCTGTGGGGGTTGATCCTGTGGATGATCTCGGCCTTTTCCCAGGTGGACCCGCTGGCCGCCAAGTTGCAGGTACCCTATCTGCTGTGGGTGACCTTCGCGGCCTACCTCAATCTGGGCACCTGGATGCTCAACCGGTGACAAAGGAAACGCCCGGAGGGGAGACCCTCCGGGCGTTTCCTTTGGTACTTATACCCGTCCGATGTCGGTGCGAAAATGCATGTCGGTAAAGTGGATGTGCTTTGCGGCGGCATAGGCTCCGTCAATGGCCTGGTCCAGGGTGTCTCCAGTGGCGGTGACGCCCAATACCCGGCCGCCGTTGGTGAGGATGCGGCCCTCATCATCCAGCTTGGTGCCGGCGTGAAAGACCACGGCGCCCTGATTGGCGGCGTCCAGTCCGGTGATGGGGTAGCCCTTTTTGTAATCCCCGGGGTAGCCTCCGCTGGCCAGCACCAGGCAGCAGGCAGCGCCCGGCTTCCACTGGATGTCCAGCTGGTTGAGCGCGCCCTCTCGGCAGGCGGCGAAGATCTCCATCAGGTCGGAATCCAACAGGGAGAGCACCGCCTGGCATTCGGGATCGCCAAAGCGGGCGTTATACTCCACCACCTTGGGGCCGTCGGGCGTAATCATCAGTCCGAAATAGATGACCCCCTTGAAGGGACGGCCCTCCGCCTTGAGGGCGGCCACGGTGGGTAGGAAGATCTCCCGCATACACCGGACGGCCACAGGCGTAGTGTAGTTGGGGGAGGGGGAGATGGCCCCCATGCCGCCGGTGTTGGGGCCCTGGTTGCCGTCATAGGCCCGCTTGTGGTCCTGGGAGGAGGGCATGCACAGCAGGTTCTCCCCATCGCAGAAGGCCAGCACGGTGACCTCGGGGCCGGTCATGCACTCTTCGATGACTACCTTGGCGCCAGCCTGTCCAAAGCGGTGGTCACTCATCATGGAGCGGACGGCCTCTTTGGCCTCCTCCACGGTCTGGGCCACGATAACGCCCTTGCCCAGGGCCAGGCCGTCAGCCTTCACCACAATGGGAGCCCCCTGGGCGTCCACATAGGCCAGGGCGGCCTCCATATCGGTAAAGGTTTCATATCTGGCGGTGGGTATGCCGTATTTCTTCATCAGATTCTTGGAGAAAATCTTGCTGGCCTCAATGATGGCGGCGTCGGCAGTGGGGCCAAAGGCGGGGATGCCGGCGGCCTCCATGGCGTCCACCATGCCCAGGGCTAGAGGGTCGTCAGGGGCCACGACCACGAAGTCCATGGAGCGGCTTTTGGCCCACTTCACCATGCCCTCCACGTCGGTGGCGGCGATGGGCACGCACTGGGCGATGGATTCAATGCCGCCGTTGCCGGGGGCGCAGTAGAGCCGGGTGACGTGGGGGCTCTGGGCCAGCTTCCAGCAGATGGCATGCTCCCGCCCACCGCCGCCTACGACAAGAACTTTCATTGCGATATCCCTCGTTTCTCGTGTGTTTGCAGTCCCCTCCGGGGACCGGTTCAATCCCTGTATCCAGGGGGAACTGGTCCCCCTGGAAAGCGCATATGGGAGCGAAGCGACAGCCTTTCCGCAGAAAGGCGATGCGCCTTTAGTGGTGGAACAGCCGCATGCCGGTGAAGGCCATGACGATGCCGTACTTGTTGCAGGTGGCGATGACATGGTCGTCCCGGATGGAGCCGCCGGGCTGGACGATATACTGCACGCCGGACTTCCGGGCCCGCTCCACGTTGTCTCCGAAGGGGAAGAAGGCGTCAGAGCCCACGGTGAGACCGGACTGGGTGGCGATCCAGGCTTTTTTCTCCTGGGCGGTCAGCACCTCCGGCTTGACCTTGAAGGTGTTCTGCCATACGCCCTCGGCCAACACGTCCTCGTACTCGTCGGAGATATACACGTCGATGGCGTTGTCCCGGTCGGGGCGGCGGATGCCGTCCACGAACTGGAGGCCCAGCACCTTGGGGTGCTGGCGGAGCAGCCAGTTGTCCGCCTTGGAGCCCGCCAGCCGGGTGCAGTGGATGCGGCTCTGCTGGCCGGCCCCCACGCCAATGGCCTGGCCGTCCTTCACATAGCACACCGAGTTGGACTGGGTGTACTTCAGGGTGATGAGGGAGAGGATCATGTCCCGCTTGGCGTTTTCCGGCAGATCCTTGTTTTCGGTGACGATGTTGTTCAGCAGGTCTGCGTTGATCTCATAGTTGTTGCGGCCCTGCTCAAAGGTGATGCCGAACACGTCCTTGTGCTCCACAGCCTTGGGGACGTAGTTGGGGTCGATCTGCACCACGTTGTAGCCGCCCTTGCGCTTGGTTTTCAGGACTTCCAGGGCCTCGTCGGTGTAGCCGGGGGCGATGACGCCGTCGGACACCTCCAGGGCCAGGTAGCGGGCGGTCTGCACGTCGCACACGTCGGACAGGGCGGCCCAGTCGCCGTAGGAGCACAGCCGGTCGGCCCCCCGGGCCTTCACATAGGCGCAGGCGATGGGGGAGAGGTCCATACCCTCGGCAAAGTAGATCTGCTTCTCCACGTCGGACAGGGGGGTGCCCACGGCGGCGCCGGCGGGGGAGACGTGCTTGAAAGAGGCGGCGGCGGGCAGGCCGGTGGCCTCCTTCAGCTCCTTCACCAGCTGCCAGGAGTTGAGGGCGTCCAGGAAGTTGATATAGCCCGGCTTACCGTTGAGCACCTGGATGGGCAGCTCGCCGGACTCCATAAAGATACGGGCGGGCTTCTGGTTGGGGTTACAGCCGTATTTCAGTTCCAGTTCCGTCATGACGATGCCTCCTTACGCTTCGTGCTTGTTGAGGATGACGGTCTCCCAGCTGCCGGTCATCAGGTCGATATAGCGCACGAACAGGGAGACCTTGTTGTCCTCGTTCAGGTTGTCCCAGATGAGCTGGGCAAACTCCTGGGGGGTCTTGCTGTCAATGGCCACCTGCTCCGGCTCCCCCTCAAAGGAGGGCAGGGGATTGCCGTCCCCCATGTAGGTGTGGATAAAGTGGCCCTGGCCCGCCAGGGGGGACTCGTAGGTGAAATAGTACCGGCGGCAGGAGGCGGGGTCCCCGTCGGCGCTCTTGAGGATGGACAGGACGTAGTCCCCCTCCTTCTTCACCAGACCGGAGATCCGGGGGGTGTAGTTGGGCCCGTCGGGCTCAAAGGTGCGGGTGTGGAGGGCCTGGGAGAAGGTCTTTCCGGCGGCCAGGCCCTCACGGATGGTGTCGGTCTGGTCCCCGTTGGTGACGATGGTGGAGGCTCCGAACACCCGGACAGGGTTGTAGATGATGAGAGAGGGGTCGGTCATCTTGGAGGGGTCGTGGGCCTGGGTGCGGATGCCGTCGGGGGTCTCCACAAACACCCGGTTGCGGGAGTTCTCGCTGCGGCCCATAATGAAGTAGGCGATGACCGCCTTGGTGTCGTCGGCGGAGCGGCCCAGCACGATGCCCCGGCCGGGATAGGGGTTGGAACGCAGCAGTTGGGCAAGATCCAGAGTTTTCATGATATCATTCCCCTTCTTGAATCAATACGGTCCGCCCCTCCACGGACAGGCGGCCCTGGCAGAACAGGGAGACGGCCCTGGGCAGGATGACCCACTCGGCCTGCTCCATTACCCGGCGCTGGAGGGTTTCCGGAGTGTCGCCGGGCAGGACGTCCACCGCCTTCTGGAGGACGATGGGCCCGCCGTCGGGCTCCTCGTTGACGAAGTGGACGGTGGCGCCGGTGACCTTCACGCCGTAGGCTAGGGCCTTTTCGTGGACGTGGAGGCCGTAATAGCCCGCCCCGCAGAAGGAGGGGATGAGGGCGGGGTGGACGTTGAGGATGGCGTTGGGGTAGGCCTCCACCATCTCCTCGGTGAGGATATGCATAAAGCCCGCCAGCACCACCAGGCCGATGTCCAGCTCTTTCAGCCTGGCCACCAGGGCCTGGGTCATGGCCCGGTTGGAGTCGTAATCCTTCCGGGCCACCACATAGCCGGGGATACCCGCCTTTTGGGCCCGCTCCAGGGCGTAAGCTCCCGCTTTGGAGGAGAGGACGGCGGCAATCACGCCGTTTTTCAGCTCGCCCCTGGTCTGGGCGTCGATGAGGGCCTGGAGGTTGGTGCCGCCCCCGGAGACCAGTACGGCGATTCTAGTCATACCAGTTCCACCCCTGTATCGCCGGCCGTCACCGAGCCGATGACGTAGGCGGGCTCGCCCATGTTGCACAGCAGCTCCATGGCAGACCCCACTTCCTCCCGGGGCACGGCCAGGATCAGGCCCACCCCCATGTTGAAGGTGTTGTACATATCCCGCATGGGAATCTGGCCCTTCTTGGCGATGAGATGGAAAATGGGGGGGACGGGGAAGGTGGAGGTCTCGATCTGGGCGGTGAGGCCCTCCTTCATCATCCGGGGCACGTTCTCATACAGGCCGCCGCCGGTGATGTGGCTGATGGCCTTGATGTGCACCCCCTGATTCAGAAGGCCCTGGACGGCCTTGACGTAGATGCGGGTGGGGGTGAGGAGGGTCTCACCCAGGCTCTTGCCCCCCAGCTCCTCCACCGGGGCGTTCAGGTCGGCATGCTCCACGTCGAACACCTTGCGCACCAGGGAGAAGCCGTTGGAGTGGACGCCGGTGGAGGCCAGGCCGATGAGCATGTCCCCCACGGCCAGGTCCTTGCCGTCGATGATCTGATCCTCGTCCACCAGGCCCACCGAGAACCCGGCCACGTCGTAGTCGTCCTCGGCCATCATGCCGGGGTGCTCGGCGGTCTCGCCTCCCACCAGGGCGCAGCCGGCCTGGCGGCAGCCCTCGGTGATGCCGGAGACGATCTCGGCAATGCGGACAGGGTTATTTTTGCCGCAGGCAATATAGTCCAGGAAGAACAGGGGAGCGGCCCCCCCGCAGATGATGTCGTTGACGCACATGGCCACGCAGTCGATGCCGATGGTGTCGTGCTTGTCCATCAGCTGGGCCAGGCGCAGCTTGGTGCCCACGCCGTCGGTGCCGGAGACCAGCACGGGCTTCTTCATACCGGACACGTTGGGGGCGAACAGGCCGCCGAAGCCCCCCAGGGTGCCCATGACGCCGGGGATATAGGTGGATTCCACCATGGGCTTAATGCGTTCTACCGACTCATAGCCGGCGGTGACGTCCACACCGGCGGCGGCGTAGGACTCAGAGTGAGAGTTCTTCATTGGCGGTCATTCCTTTCCGGTCCAGCAATAGGTGCAGATCTTGTCCCGGTCGATACCGATGGCCTCCAGCAGGCCGTCCAGGGACTGGTAGCCCAGGGAATCAAAGCCCAGCTTTTCGCAGATGGACTTGAGCATGCACTGGCCCCGCTCCGTATTGGAGTCGGCGTACTCCTCCAGATGCTGCTGCCCCTCGTCTCCCTCCAGCTCCTGGATGGTGCGGCGGGCCAGCAGCTCCATGTCGGAGTTGCTGCGGGAGAAGTTCAGATACTTGCAGCCGTACATAATGGGGGGGCAGGCCGAGCGCATGTGGACCTCCTCGGCCCCGGACTCGTAGAGAAATTCCACCGTCTCCCTCAGCTGGGTGCCCCGGACGATGGAGTCGTCCACGAAGAGCAGCTTCTTGCCCTCGATGAGCTCGGGCACGGGGATCTGCTTCATTTTGGCCACCTGGTTGCGGGCCTCCTGGTTGGCGGGCATAAAGGATCGGGGCCAGGTGGGGGTATACTTGACAAAGGGGCGGGCAAAGGGCTTGCCGCTGCGGTTGGCGAAGCCAATGGCGTGGGGCACGCCGGAGTCGGGCACACCGGCCACATAGTCCACCTTGGGCAGCTGGCCCTTGCGGATCTCGTCCCGGGCCATGATCTCCCCGTTGCGGTAGCGCATGACCTCCACGTTGACCCCTTCGTAGTTGGAGTTGGGGTAGCCGTAGTAGGTCCACAGGAAGGCGCAGATTTTCATCTGGTCTCCGGCGGGGGCCAGGGTCTCCCAGCCGTCGGCGGTAACCTTGACGATCTCATTGGGGCCCAGCTCGTAGGCGTCGGTGTAACCCAGTTTGTGGTAGGCGAAGGACTCGAAGGAGACGCAGCAGCCCTCCTCGTTCTGGCCGATGAGCACCGGCAGGCGGCCCAGCTTGTCCCGGGCGGCGATGATGCCGTCGGAGGTGAGCAGCAGCAGGGTGCAGGAGCCGTCAATGGCCTCCTGGGCATACCGGATGCCGGAGACCAGGTCGTCCTTCTGGTTGATGAGGGCGGCGGCCAGCTCGGTGGAGTTGACCTTGCCCGAGCTCATGGCCATGAACTGGTGGCCCCGGTGGTCAAAGTACCGCTCCACCAGGTCGTCGGCATTGTTAATGATGCCCACGGTGATGATGGCGTACATCCCCAGGTGGGAGCGCATCAGCAGGGGCTGGGGGTCGGTGTCGCTGATGCAGCCGATGGCGGCGTTGCCCTGGAAGTCGGCCAGGTCCTTGTCAAATTTGGTGCGGAAGGGGGTGTTCTCAATGTTGTGGATCTGCCGCTGGAAGCCCCGCTGGGGATCGTACACCGCCATACCACCCTGCTTGGTACCCAGATGGGAGTGGTAATCGGTGCCGAAAAACACGTCCAGCACGCAGTCCCGTTTGGAAATGGTACCGAAAAAGCCGCCCATACCTTACTTGTCCCCCATAAGACGGCGCATGACCTCTTCATAGGCCTCTTCCGCGCCGCCAAGATCCCGGCGGAACCGGTCCTTGTCCAGCTTTTCGTGGGTCTTTTCGTCCCACAGACGGCAGGTGTCGGGGGAGATCTCGTCGGCCAGCACGATGGTGCCGTCGGCAGTTTTGCCGAACTCCAGCTTGAAGTCCACCAGGTCGATGCCGATCTCCTTCATGAAGCCCTTCAGCAGATCGTTGACGGCGAAGGCGTACTTCTTGATGAGCTCGATCTCTTCCTTGGTGGCCAGCTTCAGAGCCAGGGCGTGATAGTCGTTGATAAGGGGATCGCCCAGGTCGTCGTTCTTGTAGGAGAACTCAATGGTGGGCTCGTCAAACACGATACCCTCTTCCACGCCGTAGCGCTTGGCAAAGGAACCGGCGGAGATGTTGCGGATGATGACCTCCAGGGGGACGATGGACACCTTCTTCACGGCGGTCTCCCGGTCGCTCAGCTCCTCCACATAGTGGGTGGGCACGCCCTTCTCCTCCAGGCGGCGCATCAGGTTGTTGGTCATCCGGTTGTTGATGGCGCCCTTGCCGGTGATGGTGCCTTTCTTCAGGCCGTTGAACGCGGTGGCGTCGTCCTTATAGGACACAATGACCACCTGGGGATCGTTGGAAGCGAAAACCTTCTTTGCCTTACCCTCGTAGAGCTGCTCCTTCTTCTCGTAAGCCATGATACGATACTCCTTTATCATTCAAATATAGATCTTTTACAGTTTGTCGGCAATGGTGCGGTCCTTTTCCGCCACCTCGGCGGCCATGTTGGCCTTGAAGTCCGCCAGCTTGCCCGCCAGCTCCTCATCGGACAGAGCCAGCATCTGGGCGGCCAGGATGGCGGCGTTGTCGGCGCCGTCCACCGCCACGCAGGCCACGGGGATGCCCTTGGGCATCTGCACCATGGACAGCAGGGAGTCCAGGCCCCCCATCATGGAGGTCTTGATGGGCACTCCAATGACGGGGAGGGTGGTGTAGGCGGCCAGCACGCCCGCCAGATGGGCGGCCTTGCCGGCGGCGGCGATGATCGCCCCGAAGCCGTTCTCCTTGGCCTGGGAGGCAAACTGCTCCGCGGCGGCGGGGGTACGGTGGGCGGAGATGACCCGCACCTCCACGGGGATGCCGAAGGACTGGAGACGGCGGACGCAGGGACGCATGGTGTCCAGATCGGAGTCGGACCCCATGACGACGGCAACTTTCTTGCTCATATGCTTCCTCCTGTGGAACCTGATTTTTTTTCGGGAAGGAAAAAAATAAATCAGGGCATCCGGTATTCGGATACCCTGAGCTTATTTTTCCAGTGTCCCGGTGGGCATTTGGGTGCCGTGGACGTTGTGAAACCATGCTCGCAGACCATGCAGCGGTGACATCCCGGTACCCCCCACGATTTGTTCTCATACAAATGATATCGGATTTTCCCGTCCATTGCAAGTGTGAATGTGGATTTTTGGCTTCTTCCACAACTTTGCCGAAAAAAGGAGAGAAAGCCTTGTGGAAGAAGGTGGTGGCCCAAGAGAGACGGGCCCTTTCCTTTCTGCGGAGGGGAAGGTATAATGTGGCCTGAGGAGTGAGATTATGAAACCAAGCGGAGTGACATACCGGACGTTGTTTTTATCTGTCTTTCAGCTCAGCGCCTGTACCTTTGGGGGCGGCTTTGTCATCATCCCCCTGATGCGGCGGAAGTTTGTGGAGGAACTGGGGTGGATCGGGGAGCAGGAGATGCTGGACCTCACCGCCATCGCCCAGTCCTCCCCGGGGGCCATCGCCGTCAATGCCTCCATCCTGGTGGGCTACCGGGTGGCGGGGCTGCCGGGGGCCCTGCTCACCGTGCTGGGCACGGTGTTGCCCCCGCTGATCATTATCTCGGTGATTTCCCTGTTTTACGCCGCGTTCCGGGACAATGTGTTTGTCAACATGGCTATGACCGGGATGCTGGCCGGGGTGGCGGCGGTAATCTGCGATGTGGTCATCAACATGGGTTGGTCGGTGCTCAAGCTGAAGCGGGCGCTGCCGGTGGCGGTGATGGCAGGGGCCTTTGTGGCGGTCTACTTTGTCAAAGTGAATATCATCCTGGTGATCCTGGTGTGCGGCTTTATCGGCGGCCTGGACAGCTGGCGGCGGGAAAAGGCCAGAAGGGAGCGGGGCTGATATGATATACTTACAGCTGCTGTGGAGCTTTATCCAGATCGGCCTGTTCAGCATCGGCGGCGGCTACGCCGCCATGCCCCTGATTCAGCACCAGGTGGTGGAGCTCCATCCCTGGCTCACCATGACTCAGTTTGCCGACATCATGACCATCGCGGAGATGACGCCGGGGCCCATCGCCATCAACTCCGCCACCTTTGTGGGTATCCGGGTGGCGGGAATCCCGGGGGCCATTGTGGCCACAGTGGGATGTGTGCTGCCCTCCTGCGTCATCGTTCTGGTGCTGGCCTTCCTGTATTACCGGTATAAAGGGCTGTCCCTGGTCCAGGGCGTTTTGTTCGGCCTGCGGCCTGCGGTCATCGCTATGATCGCCTCGGCGGGGCTCTCCCTGGTGTTCCTCTCCCTGGGGGGCGGGACAAGTCTGCTGGAGGAGGGGCGGTTGGATCTGGTGGCCCTGGTCCTGTTTGGGGCTGGGTTGGCGGTGCTGCGGCTCTGGAAGCCCAACCCCATCTGGGTCATGGCGGGGGCGGGCTGCGCCGGCCTGATCCTGTATTCCATCATCTGAACACTGGGGGAATGGCTGTGAAATACCGAATCAAAGCGGGTGTACTGTACGGCGAGGGGGATCAGGTCCCTCTGGCCCGGCTGGAGAGGCGGTTCCGCACCCAGGAGAAGCGAATTGTGGACGGGGAGGGCCGCCCGGCGGTGCGGATTGCGCGCCGCCGGTACCGGGAGGCCGGCGGGGAAAGCCCGGCGGACCGGTGGAGCTATGAAATGGAAGATATGGAGGGCCGCCCCCTGGCGCAGGTCTGGCCGGACTACACCAGCCGGGAGGGCCCCGGGGTCCAGCCTCTGAACCGGCTTCCCCGGGTGGACCGGGCCCGCTTGCGGGTGGGAGAGGAGGAGTATCTGCTGGTGATGAAGAACAGCCGCTCCTACTGCCTGTACGCGCCGGAGGAACAGGTGGTGTTGCGCATGGAGCACCAGGGCGTGGCCGGAGGGTGGCAGATGGAGAGCTGGAAGGACTTTTCCCCCGGGTTTCTCTGCGGTTTTTTTGTAATCTGCCGCTATCTGGAGGAGGAAAATGAACTGCTGATCGTGTGACACAAACGGGGCTGTTGCGAAATTACGCAACAGCCCCGTTTATAATGAAGCATTTAGTTCCGGCTGCTCACCGCCTGGAATACCGCCACCGAGCGGGGACCGATCTCCAGACTGTTGCCCCGGAACAGGTCTCCGGCGGCGAAGGGGTCGGAGCAGGCGGTGTGGAGCACCAGGCTCCACCGCATTCCGGCGGGCAGGTCGGGAAGGACCTGGCGGTGGGGCTCCCAGTGGGCGTTCACCGCCAGCAGCACCAGGTCGTCGGCGGAGTCGTCCCCGTTGCGGCCGGTGAAGAGCACCCCGATCTGCCGGGTCTGCTCGTCCATCTTGGCGTTCCAGGGGGCCCCGTTGTGGAGGGACACCGAGGGCCAGCCGCACAGGGCGGGGGCGGTCTCCCCCCGGACAATGGGGTGGGCCTTTCGGAAGGCGATCATCCGGGAGACAAAGTCGAACAGATCCCGGTGGGTCTCCAGCCGGCTCCAGTCCAGCCAGGAGATCTCATTGTCCTGGCAGTAGGAGTTGTTGTTGCCGAACTGGGTGTTGGCAAACTCGTCCCCCGCCAGGAACATGGGGGTTCCCCGGCTGCACAGCAGTACGGCAAAGGCGTTTTTCATCAGCCGCTTACGCAGGGCCAGGATGGCGGGGTCGTCGGTGTCCCCCTCCACGCCGCAGTTCCAGCTGTTGTTGTCGTTGGCCCCGTCGGTGTTGCCCCAGCCGTTGGCCTCGTTGTGCTTTTCGTCGTAGGAATACAGGTCGTGGAGGGTGAAGCCGTCGTGGCAGGTGAGGAAATTCACCGAGGCGTTCTGCCGCTGGGAGGGGGGATACAGGTCTGCGGAGCCGGTGATGCGCTGCACGGCCGACCAGGCCTTGCCTCCGTCCCCCTTGAGGAAGCAGCGCAGGTCGTCCCGGTACTTGCCGTTCCACTCAGCCCACCGGTTCCAGGAGGGGAAGGAACCCACCTGGTACAGCCCGCCGGCGTCCCAGGCCTCAGCGATGAGCTTTACCCGGCCCAGGATGGGGTCGAAGGCCAGACTCTCCAGCAGGGGAGGCTCGGACAAGGGGGCTCCGTCGGTGTCCCGGCCCAGGATGGAGGCCAGGTCGAACCGGAACCCGTCCACCCGGTACTCCACCACCCAATACCGCAGGCAGTCCAGGATGAACTGCCGCACCACCGGGTGGTTGCAGTTGAGGGTGTTGCCCACCCCGGAGAAGTTATAGTATTTGCCGTCGGGGGTGAGCATGTAGTAGATGTTGTTGTCCAGCCCCTTGAAGGAGAAAAAGGGGCCCTGCTCATTGCCCTCGGCGGTGTGGTTGACCACCACGTCCAGAATGACCTCGATGCCGTGCTCGTTGAAGGTGCGGATCAGCTTTTTCAGCTGAGTGCCCTCGTGGTTGAACTCGGTGGTGGCGGTGTAGCTGGTGTTGGGGGCAAAGAAGCAGATGGTGTTGTATCCCCAGTAGTTGAGCAGCTGCCGGCCGTCCACAATGCGCTCGTCGGCCATCTCATCGAACTCGAAGATGGGCATCAGCTCCACCGTGTTCACCCCCAGGGCCTGGAGGTAGGGGATTTTTTCCAGCATCCCCTCGAAGGTACCCGGGTGCTGCACCCCGGAGGAGGGGTGCTGGGTGAAGCCCCGGACGTGGGCCTCGTAGATGATCATGTCCCGAAAGGGCAGATGGGGGTCCTGGAAGTTGCCCCAGTCGAAGATGTCCTCCACCACCCGGGCATGGTAGGAGCAGCCGGGGGTGAGATCCACCCCCCACACGCTCTGACCGGTCACCGCCCGGGCGTAGGGATCCAGCAGGAACTTGGTGCGGTCGAAGAGAAGCCCCCGGGCCGGGTCGTAGGGGCCGTCCATCCGGTAGGCGTACTCGAACTCCCGGATGTCCAGGTCGAACACAATCATGGAGTAGGTATTGCCGATGCGGAAGTTCTCCGGGAAGGGGAGGACGGCAAAGGGCTCCTGCTGGGCCCGGTGGAAGAGGCACAGCTCACAGTAGGTGGCGTTGATGGAGTGGATGGTGAAGCTCACGCCGCCGGGCACCACATTGGCCCCGTTGAGCAGGAAGTGGCCTGGCCGCACCCGATAGCCGGCAATGACGTCGGTGGCGGGCAGGGGCTTCAGGGGCAGGGCGGTGGCGGCGTTGAGGGAGGGAAGTGAGACCATGAAAAAGGCTCCTTTGGGAAAGTGGGCGCCGCGGTACGCCGCGCCCCCCGGACGTATTTGGCGGAATAGTTTATGAGGCAGCCGGCGAGGCCAATGTATCTCTCTTCCCGGGTCATACCGGGCCGGCGGGGGGTGACGGCCTTCTACACGCCGTT
>CASEOA010000073.1 GCA_949289455.1 uncultured Eubacteriales bacterium | reverse complement strand
TTTCCTTTTTGGGCTTGTCCGGCTCCGCCTTGACAGGGGCAGCGGCCTGCGTTTTGGCCCGCTCCCGGGCCGCCCGGAACTCCTCAAAGGTGCCCTTGAAATCGGTGATGTGTCCGTCCTCCAGCATCCAGATCCGGGTGGCGAACTGCTTGATGAAGTAGCGGTCGTGGGAGACGAAGAGCAGGTTGCCCTCGTACTCGCTCACCGCGTCCTCAATCCACTCCCGGCTGGCGATGTCCAGGTGGTTGGTGGGCTCGTCCAGAATGAGCAGGTTGATCTTCTCGTCCATGAGCATACACAGCCGCAGCCGGCTCTGCTCCCCGCCGGACAGGGCGGATACCGGCTTGAACACATCCTCCCCCCGGAAGTTGAAGGCGGCCAGCCGGTTGCGGGCGGTCTGGGTGGTGCAGTTCTGGGCGTAGAGCATGGTGTCCACCAGGTTGCGCTCCGGCTTGTCAAAGTGGATGATCTGCGGCAGGTAGCCTACCTTTACAGTGGGCCCCATCCGGAGTTTTCCGGAGTCGGGCTCCTCTTCCTTCAGCAGGATCTTCAGCAGGGTGGACTTGCCGGTGCCGTTGTCCCCCAGCAGGGCGATGCGCTCGCCTCCCACTACCTCCAGGTTCACGTGGTCGAAGAGGGTGCGCCCGTCAAAGGATTTTTTCAGCTCCTTAATGGTGAGCACCTCGTCTCCCCGGAACTCCCGCTCCCCAAACTTCATGTCCAGGCGGCGCTCCCGGGTGGGCTTATCGGTGGTGCGCAGCCGCTCGATCCGCTTCTCCATGGACTGGGCCCGCTTGAAGGTCTTGTCGTTGCCCGAATAGGCCCACACCCGCAGCTGCTCCGCGGCCTTTTCCAGCTGCTCGATCTTGGCCTGCTCCTTCTCGTACTGCTTCAGCTTCTCCTGGTACCGGTGTTCCTTTTCCACCACATAGAAGGAGTAGTTGCCCTCGTAGAACTCCGCCTTGCCCTCCTGGATCTCGATGACCCGTTTCACCACCCGGTCCAGGAACCAGCGGTCGTGGGAGATGGCCAGCACGGTACCCTTGTACTTGTCCAAATACTCCTCCAGCCACTCGGTGGCCCGCAGGTCCAGGTGGTTGGTGGGCTCGTCCAGCAGGAGGATGTCGGTGTCCTCCAAAATCAGCCGGGCCAGGTTCACCCGGGTCTTTTCCCCGCCGGACAGGGAGGAAAAGAGCTGATTGCGCATGTCCTGGGAAATAGCCAGACCGTTGGACACCTTGTTGAGCTGGGTCTCCGTGTCGTAGCCGCCCCCCGCCTCAAAGGCGGCCGTGAGGGCGTCGTACCGCCGCAGCAGGGCGGGGTCGCTGTCCTCCCCCATCCGCCCGGCCAGCTCGGCCATCTCAGCCTCCATGGCCTGGAGTTTGTCAAAGGCGGTGCGCAGCACGTCGGTCACGGTGTACTCCGGGGGATAGACCGGGATCTGGGAAATAAGGCCCACCCCCTTGCCGGGGGCGATGTGCACCTCGCCGTCGTCCCAATCCAGCTCGCCGGTAAGGATTTTGAACAGGGTGGTCTTGCCGGCACCGTTCCTGCCCAGCAGGCCCACCCGCTCTCCCTGGTCAATCTGGAAAGTGAGGCCGTCCAGTATTTTCTTGCCTACCTCGAACTCCTTGGACAGGTTCGAGACTGCGATATCGATCATCTTTTGTTTACTCCTGATCTGGGTTGTGATATATTGGAATGGTAAATCAGATGGGAGGTTATGGCCATGGATGCCATCCGTTGGGAAGGAAAAACCCTTTACTTATTAGATCAGACAAAGCTTCCGGTGGAAGAGGTCTGGCTGCCCTACACCGATTACCGTCCGGTGGCGGACGCCATCCGCACCATGGTGGTGCGGGGAGCTCCCGCCATCGGCGTCACCGCCGCCTATGCCTTCTGCCTGGCCGCCTTGGCCGAAGAGGACCTGGAAGAGGCCAGGGCCGTCCTGGCCGCCAGCCGCCCCACTGCGGTCAACCTGTTCTGGGCCCTGGAGCGGATGGCCCAAATCGCCAAAGCCTGCGGCGGGGACCCGGAGGCCCTCATCGCAGAGGCGGTTGCCATCCACCGGGAGGACGTGGAGATGTGTAAGGCGATGGGCCTTTACGGAGCCGCTGTGATCCCGAAAGGAGCCAACATCCTCACCCACTGCAACGCTGGGGCGCTGGCCACCGGCGGCTACGGCACCGCCCTGGGGGTTATCCGGGCGGCCCACGAGCAGGGTAAAGTAAATATGGTTTACGCTGATGAGACCCGTCCTCTGCTCCAGGGAGCCCGGCTCACCGCCTACGAGTTGGTGAGCGATCACATCCCCGCCACTCTCATCGCCGACAACATGGCGGCCAGCCTGATGGCCAAGGGGAAGATCGACCTTGCGGTGGTGGGCTGCGATCGGATGGCGGCCAACGGAGACTTTGCCAACAAGATCGGCACCTATTCGGTGGCGGTGAACGCCCACTTCCATGGAGTGCCTTTCTACGTGGCCCTCCCCTGCTCCACCATCGACCTGTCCATTCCCGACGGGTCTGGTATCCCCATCGAGGAGCGGGACAAAGAGGAAGTGCGCACCCTGTATGGGGTACAAACCGCCCCCAAGGATGTGGAGGTGTACAACCCTGCCTTCGATGTGACCCCCCACAGCCTGGTCACCGGCATCATCACCGAGAAAGGGATTATTTATCCCCCCTTCAAGGAGAATCTGGCCCGGCTGTTCGGATAACGCCGGGCCTGGCGGGCCGATGTGGGCATCGGCCCCTACGATCAGAACCAGGGCGAGCGCGCACTGCGCGCCCCTACGGGCCGCCGGGCAGATGCCCGGCGGCTTTTTTTACGCCTCCTTGGTGATGGTGAGCAGGTGCTCCACCAACTCCTCCAGGGCCATGCCCCGGGATGCCTTCACCAGAATGGTGGAATTGGGCCGCACCACCTCGTCCAGCACCGGCTTGGCTTCCTCCTTGGTCTTGCAGTGAAGGCACAGAGGCACCCCCGCCGCCTGGGCGGCAGTATAGATGTGCTGGGCCAGTTCCCCCACCGCCACCAGGCAGTGGATGCCCGCCTTGCCTAGGTACTCCCCGATACCGGCGTGGAGGGCGGGGGCCAGGGGGCCCAGCTCGAACATGTCGCCCAGCACGGCGATCTTGTAGTCGCCGCTGGCATTGGACAGTACCTGCACCGCCGCCCGCATGGACTGGGGGTTGGCGTTGTAGGTGTCGTTGAGAATGGTGATCCCCTCCCCACGGGTGAGAATGTTCATCCGCATCTTGGTGGGGGCAAAGTGGAGGATACCCTGGGCGATCTGCTCCCGGCTCAGGCCGAAATAGTCCCCAACGGCGGCGGCCATCAGGGTGGGGTAGATCATGTGATCCCCCAGGGCGGGGATTTCCACCGGGTAGGTTCCGTGAGGTGTTTTTACTTTACAGGTAATGCGACTCTTGCCGTCGCTCTCCAGATCCATGGCCTGGTAGTCCAACCCCTCCCCGGAGCCCACCCGCACAAAGGAAAAGGGCAGCTTGCCGGGCAGGGTGTTGAGCAGGGGATCGTCCCCGGTGATGATGGCGGGGGCGTGGGGCTTGGCAAAGTGGAAGATTTCGCTCTTGGCCTCCATGATATTCTCCCGGGAGCCAAAGTGCTAGATGTGGGAGTCCCCGATGTTGGTCATGAGCACCATGTCAGGCTCCACGATGGCGGAGAGATAGTCGATCTCCCCGGCGTGGTTCATGCCCAGCTCCAGCACGGCGATCTGGTGCTCCGGCTTGAGCCGCAGCAGGGTGAGGGGCACTCCGATGTCGTTGTTCAGGTTTCCCTCAGTTTTGAGGACGGTGTACTTCTCCCCCAGCACCGCCGCCACCATATCCTTTGTGGTGGTCTTGCCCACCGAGCCGGTGAGGGCCACCACCGGGATGGGGAACTTGCTCTTATAGTACTTGGCCAGATCCCGCAGGGCCCGGTGGGTGGATTTCACCTTAATATAGAACTTGCCGGGCAGGTAGCTGTCCCGCTCCCGCTGGGTGAAGCACCCGGCAGCGCCCCCCTCCAGGGCGGCGTTGATGTAGGCGTGGCCGTCAAACCGCTCCCCCACCAGGGGGATGACCAGGGAGTCCGGGTGGATGGTGCGGCTGTCGGTCTCCACCCGGGCAACCGTCTTGTCCACGTCGCTAAAATCCCCCAGCAGGCTGCCGCCCACGGCGTCCAGGATCTCTCGAATGGTCATCGGCTCCATGAAACTGTCTCCTTCAATCTCTCTCTTTGGGGCGGCTGTTTACTTCCCCTGGGCCCTGGCCTCCAGGGAGGCCTCCACAATGCGCTGGCACAGCTGGTTGTAGCTGATGCCCACGGCGGCGGCCTCCTGAGGCAGCAGGCTGGTAGGGGTCATGCCGGGCAGGGTGTTGATCTCCAAAAACCAGGGCTGGCCGTCGTCGGTGACAATGAAGTCGGCACGGGAGTAAACGCTGAGGCCCAGGGTCTCATACACCCGCAGGGCGGCCTGCCGCAGGCGCTCCTCCCACTCCGCCGGGATCTCCGAGGGACAGACCTCCAGGGCGGCGCCGGGCTGGTACTTGTTGGCGTAGTCGTAAAAGCCCTCCTTGGGGATGATCTCGATGGAGGGCAGGGCCTTCCCTTCCAGGATGCCCACCTGGATCTCCCGGCCCTTGACGTATTCCTCCAGCACGGTGCGCCCGCCAATGGCCAGACCGTCGGTAAGGGATTTCCGCAGCTCCTCGGGTGTGTGGGCAATGGACACGCCAATGGAGGACCCGCTGGCCACCGGCTTCACTACCAGGGGCAGCCGGGCGTTTTTCACCAGGCCGTCGATGTCGGCGGCGGTGTACTCCACCGTCTTCCAGCCGGGGGTGTTCACCACATCCTCCACCATCCGCTTGGTCAGGTCCTTATCCATGGCGATGGCGCTGGACAGGTAGCCCGCCCCGGTGTAGGGGATGCCCATGAGCTCCAGCGCGGCCTGAACCTTGCCGTCCTCGCCGCAGGTGCCGTGGAGGGCCAGGAACACCAGATCGGCCATCTGGCACAGCTCCACCACCCCAGGGCCGAACATGCTCTTGCTGGTTCCGGGGCGGCTGGCCCGCACCTGCTCCAGATCGGGGGCCTCCCGGCTGATCTTTTTGAAGGACTCGGGCACCGGCGCGTCAAAGAAGGCCTCCTCCGCCCGGCCCTCCCCCAGGCCGAAAAACAGGTCGATGAGCCCGGCCCGGTGGCCCAGGGCCCGGAGGGCCTCGGTAACCATGGTGCCGGTGGAAAGGGATACGTTCCGCTCCGGGGACAGGCCCCCGGCCAAAACTACGATCTTCATAATACACCTCTGCTGGCAGTTTGATACGATATGATACGCGCTAATAGGTTATTATAGCACGCTTTCTCTCCATACTCAACCACCAGGCCATATTTTTCAAAAGGGGCCTGCCGCGGCGCGGCAGGCCCTCCACTCAAAACCACCCGGTGTCCCGGCTGTCCAGCAGATCCAGGGAGGCCCGCAGCAGGCTGGCGGCCTCCGCCCGGGTGAGGCTGTCCCCCAGGCTGCCGCCCTCCAGCACCCCGCAGGTGGTCAGGTTGGCCGCCGCCTGAGCGGCCCAAACCGGGGCCTCCGCCGGGCCGAAGGCGCCGGCGTCCACATCGGTGACCCCCAGCATCCGGTCCAGCATCACCGCCGCCTCCGCCCGGGTGATGGGAGCGTTGGCCTGGAACACCACCTGCCCGGCCTCATCCCGGCTGCCCTGGATCAACCCGTCCATCAGAGCCGCCGACACATAGGGTTTGGCCCAGGTGGGGATGTCCGCGTCGTCGGCAAAGCCGGTTTGGGTCACCCCCGCCAGGGTGTCCACCTCCGCCGTATCCATGGCCATGGCCAGAAACTCACCCCGGGTCACCAGGGCGTCGGGCTGGAAGAAATACTGCTCCCCCACCTGTTCCCCCACGAAAACCTCCGCTTCCGCCAGGCGGATGGCGTCCCGGTGGGCGGGATGGCCGGAGAGGTCGGCGTAGGTCACCTTGGTGTCCGGTTTTTCGATCTTTATCTTCACGGTAGCCGGGTCGGAGGCGTTGCCCACCGTGTCCATGGCGATATAGGTGAAGGAGTCCTTGCCCGTCTTGTTTTCATAGGGAGTGTACACAAACTGTCCGTCCTCCCCCACGGTCACCGACCCCCGGGCGGGCTTTTTCACCAGCCGGTAGGTCAGGATGTCCCCTTCCGGGTCCACGGCGGCAAAACGGTCCGTCACCGCCACATTTTTATAGGTGGTCAGCTCCAGATGCTCCGCCACCGGGGCCCCGTTGGCCTGGGTGAGCAGGTAGAGCTCCGCCATGCACTCCTCCCCCTGGGCCCCTGAGACGTACAGGGGCTGGAAGGTGAAGCCGGTCTCCAGCACCGAAGGCTGGGAAACCGAGGTGAACCGCAGGCCATCCACCGCCGTCAGGGCGATCACGTCCCCCTCCCCCACCAGCTGGCCCCCTAGGGTCAGGGCCCCGGCGGCGGGGTCGGGCAGGCTGGTGACCACAATGGCGTCCAGCCCCTCCGCCCCGGCAAAATCATCGGCGGAAAAGGCCATGGCTTCCCCCACCAGGCCGTTTTTGGCCAGATTCAGGTCGGCCTCTGCCTCCTCCGCCTGTCCAAACCAGGCCGAGGCCGGCAGGGCGGCCGCCAGGCCCAGGGCGGTCAGGGCGGCCGCCAGCAATACACGAACTTTCACAACGTTGACCTCCTTTTTGGATGTATCCATAGTCTTTGCCAGGTGTGGAAAACTATGCGGCCGGGCGTCTGCCGCAGTCCGCCGCCGGGGAGAAAATTTTCTGTCCGTTCCCCCTTGACAAGGGGAGGAAAATCGTGTATCATCATTGCTGTTGTAAAGCTAATAAACTTTACTTCCTTTACAGAAGGACTTGCTGAAGGAGGGTGCACCATGAAGAACCAGGCCTACCGCATGGCTCTGCTCTATGATTTTTATGGAGATATGCTCACCGACCGTCAGAAGGAATTCTACGACCTTTATTATAATGAGGACCTCTCCCTGGCCGAGATCGCCGAGAACTACGGCATCACCCGTCAGGGCGTCCGGGACGTGATCGTCCGGGCGGAGGCCATCCTCACCGAGCTGGAGGACAAGACCGGCATCATCAAGCGGTTCCACAAGATGCAGGACCAGTTCTCCCAGATGGAAGAGGCGGTGGCCGCCATCGCCCGCCGGAACGAGGCCCAGTGGCAGGACGACGAGGTGGAGGCCCAGTGCGGCAAGCTCCGCGCCATCCTGACCCAGCTGAAACAGGAGTGACCCATGGCATTTGAAGGACTGACCGAAAAGCTCTCCGCCGCCTTCAAGCGGCTGCGGGGCAAGGGCCGTCTCACCGAGGCCGACGTGAAGGAAGCCATGAAGGAGATCCGGATGGCCCTGCTGGAGGCCGACGTGAACTTCAAGGTGGTCAAGCAGTTTGTGGCCACCGTCACCGAGCGGGCGGTGGGTTCCGACGTGTTGGAGAGCCTGACCCCCGCCCAGATGATCGTCAAGATTGTCAATGAAGAGCTCACCGCCCTCATGGGCGGGGAGAGCACCAAGCTGACCATCTCCCCCAAGCCCCCCACGGTGGTGATGCTGGTGGGCCTCAACGGTGCCGGCAAGACCACCAACGGGGCCAAGCTGGCGGGTTTTCTGAAAAAGCAGGGCAAGCGGCCCCTGCTGGTGGCCTGCGACACCTTCCGCCCCGCTGCCATCACCCAGCTGGAGGTGGTGGGCGCCCAGGTGGACGTGCCCGTGTTCCAGATGGGGCAGATCGACCCCATCGACATCGCCAGGGCGGGCATCGAACACGCCAAGAGCCACGGCAACGACATCGTGTTCATCGACACCGCCGGCCGGCTCCACGTGGACCAGGAGCTGATGGACCAGCTCAAGGACATGAAGGCGGCCATCGACCCCACCGAAATCCTGCTCATCGTGGACGCCATGATCGGCCAGGACGCAGTAAACGCCGCCAAGGCCTTTGACGAGGCCCTGGATATCACCGGCGTCATGCTCACCAAACTGGACGGCGACGCCCGGGGCGGCGCGGCCCTCTCCATCAAGGCGGTCACCGGCAAGCCCATCAAATTCGTGGGTCAGGGAGAAAAGCTGGATCAGGTGGACGTGTTCTATCCCGACCGGATGGCCTCCCGCATCCTGGGCATGGGCGACGTGCTCTCCCTCATCGAAAAGGCCCAGCAGACCTTTGACGCCAAGAAGGCCGCCGAGCTGGAGGAGAAGCTGCGGAAAAACCGCTTCACCCTGGCCGACTTCTACGACCAGCTGGTGCAGCTCAAGAGCATGGGCTCCCTCACCGACATCGCCGGGATGCTCCCCGGCGTCAACGGCAAGGCACTGGAGGGGGCCACGGTGGACGAGTCCGCCCTCTCCCGTACCGAGGCCATTATCCTGTCCATGACCCCTGCCGAGCGGGAGGACCCCTCCCTGCTGAACAACAGCCGGAAAAAGCGCATCGCCGCCGGTTCCGGCACCCAGGTGGTGGATATCAACCGGCTGCTCAAGCAGTTCGAGATGATGCAGCAGATGAGCCGCCAGTTCTCCGGCAAGCAGCTCAAGCGGATGGGGAAAATGGGCAAGCTGGGGAAGCTGGGCAAAATGCCCGGCCTGCCCTTCTGACACGTTGGTAAGCGCGCACAGCCGCGCTTCCATATATGCTTTACAATTACATGGAGGTGAATATAGAATGGTTAAGATCAGACTGCGTCGTATGGGCGCCAAGAAGGCTCCTTTCTACCGCATTGTGGTGGCCGACTCCCGCTATCCCCGTGATGGCCGTTTCATCGAGGAGATCGGCACTTACAATCCCGTAGCTCAGCCCGCCGAGATCAAGGTGGACGCCGAGCGCGCTCAGGCTTGGATCAAGACCGGCGCTCAGCCCACTGAGACCGTGAAGGCTCTGCTGAAAAAAGCTGGCGCCATCTGATAGGAGGGCACAGCCGCCATGAAGGAATTGCTCACCTATATCGCCCAGAATCTGGTGGAACACCCTGAGTCGGTGTCGGTCACCGAGTACCCGGGCGAGAGCGAGACCGTTCTGGAGCTCCGGGTGGCCCCCGAGGACATGGGCAAGGTGATCGGCCGCCAGGGCCGCATCGCCAAGGAGATCCG
>CASEOA010000072.1 GCA_949289455.1 uncultured Eubacteriales bacterium | reverse complement strand
TTCTACCATAAACCATTTCAAAATCAAAACGAATACTACTCCCACTTCTTTTGAGGTGGGAGCTTTTTGTATTCAAATTTTTGAAATGGAGGTATCAAACATGAACAACAAAATGAACCATCCCCTGATCACAGTGGACGGCAGAACCCTGATGGATCGTCCGCTGGAACCGCCCAATTTTGTGGTGGATACCCTGATCTCTCAGGGTCTGCATATCCTGGCTGGCTCACCAAAGGTGGGCAAGTCCTGGCTTGCTCTATGGCTGGCGGTGACAGTTGCCAAGGGAGAACCGGTCTGGAACATGACCACCAAGCAGGGCACCACCCTCTATCTCTGTCTGGAGGATTCCGTCCTCCGCATCCAGAATCGACTCTTTGAAATCACTGAGGATGCACCAGACAGCGTCCACTTCTGCACGGAGTGCGCCCTCATCGGCCAAGGGTTGGAGGAACAGGTGGACGCATTTATCGCCGCACATCCCGACACCGTGCTGGTCATCATTGACACCCTGCAGATGGTCCGTCCGATCCACGACGCCACCTACGCCAATGACTACCGGGATCTGTCTGTGCTCAAGCGGCTGGCGGACAAGCACGGCATTGCCATCCTGCTCATCCACCATCTGCGCAAGGAAAAGGCGGAGGATGTGTTCCATCGGATCTCCGGCACCACCGCCATCAGCGGCGCGGTGGATTCCAGCTTCACCCTGGTGGAAGAAAAGCGGGGCAGCGGCAGGGCCAGACTGACCTGCGTGGGCCGGGACATCGAATACCGGGAACTGGAGCTCCGACGCGGCGAGGAAAATGTGTGGGAGCTGGTTTCGGACAGCAGAGATGAGCCCGTGCTGCGTGAGGATCGGATCGTCGTTCTCCTCTCTGTATTTATGAGCACCAGAACAATATTTATCGGCACTCCCACGGAACTCTCCGAAAAGATCGACCCTGACAGAAGCGAAGGGGTAACGCCCAAAAAGATTTCAAGGATGATCCTGCAAAGCGTTGAGGCCCTAAGAAAAAATGGGATTCAGGCGACGGTTCGCCGCAGCAATGGGAAGCGAGTAATTGAGCTGCGTCGTGCCGATAGTGTCGATTTGGAGGGTGACGGAGAAATCGTCCCTATCGACCCTGTCGGGGCGCTGTGCGGCGATTTGCGGGCGGTTTCCGGGTGCGGCGAGTAAACTCCCGCAAGGCAAAAGAAACTCCGTGTTGGGCCGCTTGTGGCCGAAGGAGGAGTTCGGGTGTTCGGCGCGGGAGAATCACCTCAAAAGGGGTCCCCGGCGAAACTCAGCGGAGCGGTTTCGCTGGGGAGAGGAGGAAGCACGGAGCGAGGGAACTTTCGACCTCGGTCGGAAGCGACAGATGCGCAGTCGCTTCCGACGAGGGCCAGCATCGCGTTTGTCTGGTCACCGGCACAGCCGCCGCCCGCCTTCCGCATAATTTCCGGGCAGAAGCCCGGACCCACTTTATCTGCGGTTTGGAGGAAACGACATGAAAAAAGATATCAAATTCAGCACCCGGATGGCATCCGAAGACCGGGAGGCCATCAAGGAATTGGCGAAACGCTCCGGGATGTCCATGAGCGATTATGTGACCGCCTGTTGTCTGGGAAAGCAGGTTGTGGTCGTCGATGGACTAAAAGAAGTGCTCAAGGAGCTGAAGTCCATTGGCAAAAATCTGAATCAGCTTGTCACCCTGGCACACATGGGACGCGTCACGGTGATCAATCTGGACGGTGTACGACAGGTGTTCTCTGACCTCTGCGCTGCTGTCCGGCTGATTCTGGAACGAAGGAGGTGGTGAAAAATGGCGATCATCAGCTTCACCAATTATAAGCGGGGACAGACCACCGGATGTATGGGAGCCGTGATGCGGTACGCCATGCAGGACAAAAAAACCGAGCGTGACGGTCAACGGTTGGTCACGGGCATCAACTGTCAGCCGGAATCTGTCTATGCGGACTTCATGACTACCAAGCGCCTACATCACAAAACCGACGGCGTACTGTTCTACCACATGGTGCAAAGCTTCCCGAAAGGCGAAGCGGTCGATCCGGTAACCGCTCATGCGGCGGCACTGAAACTGGCTGAGTACTACGAAGGATATGAAGTCCTGGTCTGCACCCACACAGACCGGGAACACATTCATTCCCACTTTCTCATCAACTCCGTCAACTTTGATACGGGAAAGAAACTGCACATCGCAAAGGAGCAGCTCCAGGAACTGCGGCAGCGCAACGATCAGATCTGTATGGAGTTTTCTCTTCCTGTGTTCCGGCCTGCGGACAGGAAACAGAAAACCAAAACCATGTCCATCGGCGAGTATCACACGGCCGCCCGTGGCCAGAGCAAAAAACTGCAGCTTATGAACATCATCAACGACTGTATGCGCCACGCCTCTAACCGTGAGGAGTTTATTGCGCTGATGGAGAGCGAGGGCTACAAGGTGCGCTGGGAAGCGGCCCGGCGGAACATCACCTACACCACACCCAGCGGCTGGCAGTGCCGTGACCGCCTGCTGTTCGGGGAGAAATATCTGAAGGAGAATATGGAATATGAATTCAGGATCAGAGAAGAAATTATCTATGGACGAGCTGTTGGAGAAGAACCGACCTACGCAGATGGCACAGGCCACGCCGCAGCTTCCGGCGCAGGAGTTGACACCGCCTCCCGAAGACCATCCTACGAAAGCGGAGTGGGAGGATCTGCAGAGCGCCCTCTACACACTGGGGTACCACACCGAGAGACAGATTGGCTATCTCAAGAAAGTCAGCGAACTGCTGGCGCAGCTCCCGACCCAGACGCAGATGGACGAACTGCTGAAAGCGGTGAAGCATCTGGAGCAGATGGGCGAACAGGCTGGGAAACAGAAAGAGAGGCATTTTTCTCTGCCCGGCATCAGGCTGCTCAGACTGAGTCTGCCGGACATTCCATGGACCAGTCTGCTGTTGGGACTGGCGGCCCTGACGCTGACTGGGCTGGTGTTGTGGGTGGTGTGGTCCAGCTTGGACACGCTCTGGAGTGCGGCCAGGGGCCTGCTCCTGTGATGGACGCTACCACTACGTACTACCACGCAGACAGCAAGGCCCTTCGGAAAGAACGGCAAAAGAAAATCGCCCTCGGTCACAAGGAGGACGATCACGAAGAAGAACAAACTTGGCAGCAGACCATGTGACGGCCCGCTATTTTTGTTATCTGGATTATGTCTGGAGGAAAGGAGTTCTATGAGAACAGAATACGAGAAATACCGCGAGACTGGAATGCTGGGCGGATACGATCCCCACGGAGCGCTGCTGCGGGAAACGGAAAGCGGAGAGGTGCTGACCAGTTTTCGTGACACCTGCTACCAGCACCAGGACGATCACATGATCAATCAGAGGGAGATGCTCATTGGAGGGAAGGTCTTTCATGTGACCTCTGTGTTCCCGATGGAGGCCACAGCGACCCCCACAGACAAGCTGCTCTCGCTCATTGACACAGACCTAAAGAAGGAAGCCCACAGCGCGTAAGGTTTCCGTGGACTTGTGCAGGCCGGTGGGGTATACTGTCCGTACCCCATACCGGCTTGCCCCAGTAAAAGGAGGTTACAGAGATATGGCAAGCCAAAAATACAACATCTTATACGGAAGACTCAGTCAGGAGGATGAGCGGCAGAGGGATGACCGGCAGAAAGAGTCCAACTCCATCCACAATCAGAAACTCTTCCTGGAGCAGTACGCGGCGGATCATGGATTTGAAAACACACTGTTCCTGGCAGACGATGGCTACTCCGGTACAAACTTTGACCATCCGGCCTGGAAGAAAATCATAGAAATGGTGGAACGGGACGAGGTGGAGACCATCATCGTCAAGGATCTCAGCCGCCTGGGGCGAGAATACCTCCAGGTGGGGCAGTACACGGAGATCTACTTTCCTGAGAAGGGTGTCCGCTTCATCGCGGTCAACGACGGCGTGGATTCCCTGGTGGAGAGCAGCAACGACTTCAACCCCATCCGTAACTGGGCCAACGAACTCCACGCCAAGGACACCAGCAAGAAGGTGCGTGCTATCAAGAAAATGCAGGCGGAGCGCGGAGAGCGGCTGGGCGGTAAACCGCCCTACGGCTATAAGAAGAAGGACAGGGACTCCAAGGAGATCATCCCCGATGAGGAAACCGCTCCCATCGTGCGTCGGATCTTTGATCTGTGCGCTGCGGGAAGGGGGCCGAACCAAATTGCCAGAATCCTGACCCAAGAGCAGGTGCTGAACCCGACCAACCAGTACTACCAGGCTACCGGAGCTGCCTGCACCAATCTGGATACCACCCGTCCCTACACCTGGTCCGGCAGAACCGTGGCTAAAATCCTGGAAAACAAGGTCTACATCGGGCACACGCTCAACATGAAGAAAACAACGCTCTCCTATAAAAACAAAAAGCAGATCCAGAAACCGGAGAGCGAGCAGATCCTTGTGGAGAACACCCATGAGCCACTCATCTCAATGGAGATCTGGGAGATCGTGCAGGATGTGCGGGAGCACAAGCGGCGGCCGCCCAAGCACATGGAGGAACCCAATCTGTTCTCTGGACTGGTCTACTGCGCCGACTGCGGAAAATACATGGTGCTCTGCCGGACTGAGAAGATGCGGGAAGATCAGTACTATTTCCGGTGCTCAACCTACAGTAAGCGCGGGAAAATCGCCTGCTCACCCCACCAGATCCGGGAGGCGGACCTGAAAGCCATCGTGCTGGACGACCTGCGCAGGGTCACGCACTTCGCACGGATGAAGGAGCGGCAGTTTGCCCAGTACATCAACCAGAGGAACACCGCAGAACTGCGCCGGGAGATCAACCGCCTGCAGAGGGAACTGGATTCCATGCATCGGAGATACGATGAGTTGTCCGCGCTGTTCAAGCGACTCTATGAGGACAATGTCCTGGGGCGAGTGAGCGATGAACAGTTCCGTATGCTGTCCGCAGACTACAACGCCGAGCAAAAAAATCTGTCTGCAACCATTCCGGCCAAGGAGGAACAGCTGGAGAAACTGAAAGCCTCAGCCGCCAATGTGGACGCCTTCATTGAGAAGGCCAAACGGTACACTACCATTGACGAACTGACGCCGGAACTGCTGCGGCTCTTTATCCAGCGGATCGAGGTGGGAGAGCGGAGCCAAAAGTATTCCCGCTCTGCGGGACAGAGTGTCAAGATCGTGTACAGGGACATCGGCAGAGTGGACAGCCCTATGCAGGAGGGAGAGCACGCACCGCACATCACAAAGCAGATCACAGATATTGAAGAAATCAAGCGATTGCTGGCATAAAACACAACAGGCGGACAGCTTCCGCTGTCCGCCTGCGTGCCTGACAATTCACAAGGTTCAGAAAATGTACCTATGGGAACTATCAGAATGGGTCGGCCTTTTGCTATTTCACTTCACACCCATTACTGCTCCCCTGTCTCATTTATCCACCAGCACCTCAATAGCCTTCCTCACCCCTATACCCAAATTGACGTACAGAAAGGTCAGTCGTAAAATGGAATGAGGTAAAAGCATAAGCAACCGGGTATCTGCATCGACACCCTGCGCAGTTGGCTGAGAATCGCAGATTACGCCTTTTCTTATCGTATTGACGGAGCGTTGCCCGCGGAAGTCCTCAACATGGCCGTACATCGCTATAGCCCCGCTCAATGGACTGACTTTTCGCAGCAATTAAATTTCCATATGCTTACAATATATTTTAAAAATATTTAGCGTCCTACAAACATTGCCCAGGGCAGGTCAGGCCAGGACAATCCACAGCAACGCTGTATCTGTGGCAGGCCAAGAAAAACAGAGAAAAAGGACACATGGCCTTTTCATTTGTGGGGCATTGCAGATATAATAGGGGATAAGGAGGTGCGGTCCCGTGGACGTATTCAACACGCTCCCCCCGGAGAAGCGGCGGGCTATGGAGCTGCTGTTCCAGAACTGTACCGAGGAAGTCAAATACTACATGGCCCTGCTGGAAATTGAGGCAAACCAGGCTTTTATCAAGGCGGGAGCCGACTGCACCCACATATTCATCATTCTCTCCGGCAAGGTCACCGGCGTGGAGTGGCCTATGCACGAGCGGCCATACCCCTTCAAGGACTTCGGCCCCGGGGACTTCTTTGGGGAGATCGAATGCTTTGCCGGTCTGGCCCAGTACCGCATCAGCATCATCACGTCCACCCGGTGCCGGGTGCTCTCCATTCCGGCAGACGTGTACATGGAGTGGATGCGAATGGATGGGGACGCTCTTTTCCTTCGGACCCAGGAGAACATGCGCCGCCTTATCACCCAGACCGCCGAGGCCAGAAAGTATCTTTTCATGGACGGGAAAGACCGGCTGATGGTCCATCTGATCCGAAAATACGAGCAGCATTCCCCCCCTCCCCGCCTGCTGGAGCTGCGGCAGACCAGGCCCCAGCTGGCGGAAGAGATCGGCTTTTCCACCAAAACCCTCAACCGCAGCATTCAAAAGCTGGAGGCACTGGGGCTCATCCGGCTCCAGCGGGGCAAGATCGCCCTCCCCCGGGAGGGCTACCTCCAGATGAAGGACCACATAGATCACTACATCAACGGCTAAGGAGGAACGCGCCATGTATGTAGGAAAAAACGCCACCCGCGTGGACGCCCGTGACAAAGTCATGGGGCGCACCCGGTATACCGACGACCTATGCGACAAGGGCGCCTATGTCGCCCGGGTACTCCACGCCACCATCGCCCACGGCCGGGTGAAGTCCATTGACGCCTCCGCCGCCCTGGCCATCCCCGGCGTAGTGGGAGTATTCACCTGCTTTGATCTGAAGGAAAAGCACTACTTCCCCACCGCCGGTCACCCCTGGTCCACCGACGAAAGCCACCAGGACGTGGCCGACCGGCTGGTGCTCACCGACCGGGTGCGGTTCTACGGGGACGACATCGCCGCCGTGGTGGCTGAGGACGAGGTGGCCGCCGCCCAGGCCCTCCGGGCCATCCGGGTGGAGTATGAGGAGCTGCCCTTCGTGCTGGACGTGCTGGAGGCCATGCAGGACGGGGCCCCCCAGCTCCACGACAATTACCCCAACAACATCCTCAAGCACACCACCATCCGCAAGGGCAATTATGAGGAGGCCATCAAAGAACCCGGCCTCATCAAGGTGGAGGGGTGGTACGAGACCCCCACCGTCCAGCACTGCCACCTGGAAAACTTCATCTGCTTTGCGGAGATGACCGGCGACCGCATCAAGATCGTCACCTCCACCCAAATCCCCCACATCGTCCGTCGGGTGGTGGGCCAGGCCCTGGGGATCGAGTGGGGCAAGATCCAGGTCATCAAGCCCTACATCGGCGGCGGCTTCGGCAACAAGCAGGACGTGCTCTACGAGCCCCTGTGCGCCTGGCTGTGCACCCAGTTGGGAGGCCACTTGGTAAAACTGGACGTACCCCGGGAGGAAACCTTTGTGTCCACCCGGGTGCGCCACTCCATCCGCAGCCACATCGTCTCCTGGGTGCGGCCCGACGGAACCTACGCCGCCCGCAAACTGGAGGCCTTTTCCGACCAGGGGGCCTACGCCTCCCACGGCCACAGCATCTGCGCCAAAGGGGCGGGAGCCTTCCCCCAGCTCTACCCCTGCGACCATGTGGAGGTGGACGCCTACACCGTGTTCACCAACAAGTCGGTGGCGGGGGCCATGCGGGGCTACGGCATTCCCCAGGCCATGTGGGCGGTGGAATGCCACACCGAGGAGGTGGCCGCCCGGCTGGGCGTGGACTCCATTGCATTCCGCCGGAAAAACCTGATGCCGGTGGGCTATACCGACCCCTTCTCCAAAAATGAGCTGTACGCCGACACCTTCAACCAGTGCATAGACAAGGGTATGGAGGTCACCGATTACGCCCGCAAATATCAAGAATATCAGAACCAGACCGGGGACGTGCGCCGTGGCATCGGCATGGCGGTGTTCTGGTACAACACCGCCGTGTGGCCCATCTCCCTGGAAACCTCCTCCTGCCGGATGGTGCTCAACCAGGACGGCTCCCTTCAGGTCCAGGTGGGAGAGACCGAGATCGGCCAGGGCGCCGACACCGCCTTCGCCCAGATGGCCGCCGATGTGGTGGGAGTGCCCATGGACAAGGTCCACATTGTCTCCTGCCAGGATACCGACGTCACCCCCTTTGGCACCGGGGCCTACGCCTCCCGGCAGACCTACACCGCCGGTTTCTCCATCCGCCAGACCGGCTCCCTGCTGAAGGAGCGCATTCTGACCTACGCCCAGGAGCTCACCCGGATGCCCCCCTACAACCTGGATATCGTGGACGGGCAGATCGTCCGATCCACCGACGGCCGGGTGCTCATGAGCCTGGGGGATCTGGCCACCGAGGCCCTCTACTCCCTCACCCACAGCCAGCACCTCACCGCCGAGAGCACCGCCCAGATCAAGTCCAACGCCTACTCCTTCGGCTGCACCTTTGCCGAGGTGGAGGTGGATATCCCCATGTGCAAGGTGAAGCTGCTGGACCTGGTGAACGTCCACGACGCGGGCACCATCATCAATCCCGCCCTGGCGGAGGCCCAGGTCCACGGCGGCATGAGCATGGGCATCGGCTTCGGTCTGTCGGAGAAGCTGCTCTTCGACCCCAAGACCGGCAAGGCTCTGAACAACAACCTGCTGGACTACAAGCTGTCCACCTTTATGGACCACCCCCGGCTGCGGGCCTTCTTTGTGGAAAACCCGGAGCCCACCAGCGCCTTCGGCACCAAAGCCCTGGGCGAGCCCCCCACCTGTTCGGTGGCTCCCGCCATCCGCAACGCCGTCTATCAGGCCACCGGGGTCTTTGTGGAAGAGGCTCCCATGAATCCCCACAACCTGTTCCGCTGTTTCAAACAAGCGGGTTTGATTTGAAAGGAGGCTCCCGGCCATGTATGACATCAAAGCCATTTATGAGGCGGAGAGCGTAGCCCACGCCGTCCAGCTGCTGGTGGAGCATCCCCAGGCCCAGATCATCGCCGGCGGCAGCGACGTGCTGGTGCAGATCCGGGAGGGCAAGCGGGCCGGCGTGGAGCTGGTGAGCATCTACGGCCTGGATGTGCTGCGGGGCGTCACTCTGGAGGGGGACGGCACCATCCGCATCGGCTCCCTCACCAGCTTCTCCCACATTACCAAGGACCCCATCATCCAGGCCCACATCAACGTGCTGGGCCAGGCGGTGGACCAGGTGGGCGGCCCCCAGATCCGCAACATCGGCACCATTGGCGGCAACACCTGCAACGGGGTCACCTCCGCCGATTCGGCCTCCACCCTCTTCGCCTGGGACGCCGTCATCGAGCTCACCGGCCCCGAAGGGGTGCGGCGGCTCCCCATCCAGGACTTTTACATCAAGGCGGGCCAGGTGGACCTCCGGCCCGGGGAGCTCCAGACCGGCATCCTTATCCCCAGGGCGGCCTATGAGGGATACCAGGGCCACTACATCAAGTACGCCATGCGGGAGGCCATGGACATCGCCACCACCGGCTGCTCAGTAAATGTAAAGCTGTCGGCGGACAAGGAGACCATGGAGGACGTGCGCATCGCCTACGGCGTGGCGGGGCCGGTGCCCATGCGGGCCCCCACCGCCGAGGCGTTGGCCAAGGGCAGGCCCACCACCAGCCAGGCGGTGGAGGAATTTTCCAAATCCGTACTGGAGGACATCCACCCCCGGGACAGCTGGCGGGCGGCCAAGGACTTCCGCCAGCACATCGCCGTGACCATGGCCCAGCGGGCCCTGACCCAATCCATTCAACTGGCAGGAGGTGCGGTCCATGAGTAAGCAGTACAAGCTGGTGCGGTGCACCATCAACGGCAAGCCGGTGGAAAAGATGATCGACGTGCGGGCCTCCCTCACCGACATGCTGCGGGACGACTACCGCCTCACCAGCGTGAAAAAGGGCTGCGAGGTGGGGGAGTGCGGGGCCTGCAACGTGCTCATCAACGGGGAGTGCTTCAACTCCTGCATCTATCTGGCCATCTGGGCCGACGGCAAGGAGATCCTCACCCTGGAGGGCCTGGCGGGCCCCAATGGGGAAATCTCCGACATCCAGCAGGCCTTTATCGACGAGGCGGCGGTCCAGTGCGGCTTCTGCACCCCCGGCTTCATCATGAGCGCCGCCGAGATCCTGGAGTCCGGCCGGGAGTACACCGACGACGAGATCCGCAAACTCATGTCGGGCCACCTGTGCCGGTGCACCGGCTATGAGAACATCTTCCGGGCTGTGAAAAAGACCATGCTCCGCCGGCTGGGTAAGAACGCCGAGGCCGACGCCGTATAAACAAAATTTTATTCCGAAAGGTCGATTCCACTATGAAACAAAACCGCGTGGAGGCCGTGCTCCGCCAACTGGAGGAGCTGGGCCTGTCCCAGATGCTCATTACCGACCCCATCGCCATATTTTACCTCACCGGCAGGCTGATCCAGCCTCTGGAGCGGTTCTACGCCCTCTATCTCAGCCGCCGGGGGAACCACAAAATCTTTATCAACCTGCTGGAGACCGTTCCCGAGGACCTGGGCGTGGAAAAGGTGCGCTTCTCCGACACCGACCCCTTCCTGGACTATGTAGCTCAGGCGGTGGACCCCAGAGAACCCCTGGGGGTGGACAAAAACATGGCCGCCCGGTTCCTGCTGCCCCTCCTCCACAGGGGGACAGCCAGGGATTTTGTCAACGGCTCCCCCGCCCTGGACAAGGCCCGGGCGGTGAAGGACGACCAGGAGCGGGAACTCATGCGCCGCTCCTCCCAGCTCAACGACCGTGCCTTTGCTGCCCTGCGCCCTCAGATCCGGGAAGGGGTCAGCGAGGCGGAGCTGGCCGAGACCTTGAAGGGAATCTACCGGGAGCTGGGGGCCGACGGGCTCAGCTTCCCGCCCCTTATCGCCTTTGGCCCCAACGCCGCCAGCGGCCACCACTGGCCGGACGACACCCGGCTGAAGCCGGGCGACTGCGTGCTGGTGGATGCCGGCTGCACCTATGAGGGGTACTGCTCCGACATGACCCGCACCTGGTTCTACCGGGAGGTCACCCCCCGGCAGGCCCAGGTCTACCAGCTGGTCCGCCAGGCCAACCAGCAGGCGGAGGACGCCGTCCGGCCGGGGGTGCCCCTCCGGGAGCTGGACGGCATCGCCCGGGAGCTCATTGGCCAGGCCGGCTTCGGCCCCAACTTCACCCACCGGCTGGGCCACTTCATCGGCCTGGAGGACCACGAATTCGGAGACGTGTCCTCCGCCGCCACAGAGGAGGCCCGCCCCGGCAATGTGTTCTCCATCGAACCCGGCGTCTATCTGGAGGGCGAATTCGGGGTGCGGGTGGAGGATCTGGTGCTGGTCACCGAGGACGGCCACGAAATTCTGAACCACAGTTCCAAGGAGTTGGAGATTCTGCCCTGAACCCAAAAATACCCGCTGCGGTGGTGCCGCAGCGGGTATTTTTTGTACTCAGATGATGTAGGGGGCCAGCCACTGGAAGCAGCCCACGATGATGCAGGCCAGCACCAGCATGAGCAGGGCCCACTTCAGCACGGCGGAGAGCACCTTGCTGTCCTGCCCCACCAGATCCACCGCCGCCACTGCGGTGGCGATGCACTGGGGGGAGAGGATCTTGCCGATGCCGGCGCCCACCGAGTTGGCCGCCGCCAGCCAGTAGGGGGAGGCCCCGATGGCGGTGGCCGCCTCCGATTGGAGCCGGCCCAGCAGCACCTCGGTGTTGGTGCCGCTGCCGGTGACAAAGGCGCCGATGGCAGCGATGATGGGAGAGACGAAGGGGTAGAACACCCCGGTGAGGGAGACAAACAGGCCGGCCATATCAGAGATCATGCCGCAGTAGGTCATGATCTTGGCCACCGCCAGCACCGCCATAATGGTGACGATGGTGCGGCTCATCTGCTTCAGGGTAGCCAGGAAGGTATCCCACATCAGCTTGCCGCCGGCCTTCTGCACGATACCGCCGATGATAGCGGCCACGAAAATAACCACGCCGGGAGTATTTACCCAGCTGAAGGAGGTGAGACCGGCGTTGGCGGAGGTGCTGATCTTCACGGAAGAGGCAAACTGGGCCAGGAAGCTGTTCACCGGCGGCACCAGCTTGGAGGTGAGCAGCAGCAGGATAAAGATCAGCACGAAGGGGAGGAAGGCCACCATAGGGGACATCTCCCCCGGCTTTGCCTCCTGTACCGCGCCGCTGGTCATGTCATATTCCTTGGGCACCGGCTTGCCCTTCCGCAGCCCAGCCAGGAAGAGGGTGCAGGCCAGGGATACCACACTGCCCACCACCACGGTGAGCTCGGGGCCCAGGAACCGGGAGACCAGCAGCTCGGGGATCACAAAGGACAATCCCGCCGCCAGAGTGATGCCCACTACTCCTTTCAGGGCCTTGATCCCGCCGCCGCCGGCGATGACCATCAGGAAGGGCATCAGGATCATAAAGGGGGTCATTTCCACCACGGTGGTGAAGGACAGGGGGATGGCCTCCAAGCCGGTGACATTCACCAGGGTGGTGGTCGGGATGCCCACCGAGCCGAAGGCGGTGGGGAAAGCGTTGGCCAGCATGCACACCAGGCAGGAGAGTACCGGGTCCATACCCATACCGGCCAGCATGCCGGCGGGGATGGCCACGGCGGTGCCGAAGCCGGCCATGCCCTCCAGGAAGCCGCCGAAGCACCAGCCGATGAGCAGGATGATCACCCGCTTATCCCCCGACACGTTGGACAGCAGCCGCTTGATGACGTCCATGGCGCCGGTGCGCAGAGACAGGTTGTAGGTAAAGATGGCCGCGATGATGACCAGAATGATGGGCCACAGGGCGGCGGCAAAGCCCTCCAGCGCCGAGGTGGCGCAGTCCACCACGGGCATGTGCCATAGGGTCAGGGCCAGGATGGCAGCTATGACCAGGGCAATGAGGCAGGCCCGATGTCCCGGCATTTTCAGCACCGCCAGGGCAATGACCAGCCACAGGATGGGCAGCAGGGTGAGTACGGACATGAGCAATTCCATGGAAACGGGACCTCCTTTGTCTGGCGCCGGGCCGTCCGGCGCCGATATTTTGGTGCTACCACTTTTGAGAAAAAAAGATGCTTCTTTTGGTCCGCCTCCCTCCTGCCAGTGCAGATCAGGGGACGGCTCACGCTGGCTCCCCCTGTTATCGGATACTGGTATTATAGGATTTTCTGTATGAAATGTCTATCTTTTTTCTTTCATGCAGTCCAAAATCGTCATTACGTCAAAATCGCATTCTATTTTTTGGTGATTTGTGAGAAAGTGAAAACTGGGGATTGCAATTTTTTAAAAGTGTGGTAAAGTGTTGTCATCAAAAAGTGGTCGCACCAATCCAACGCCCACAACCACAGACCAAGGAGGTAACCCAGATGGCACTTACCATTCCCTTTGGCAAAGCCGGTATGACCCTTCACGCCGACCTGTCTCAAGCGGAGGTCCTCACCTCCCACATTGGGGAGCTCACCGCCTCCGACACCGAGGACGGCCTGGTGCTGGCCGCCATGGCCAACCCCATCCAGTCCAAGCCTCTGGCTGAGCTGGCCGCCGGAAAAAAGACCTGCACCATCATCATCAGCGACCATACCCGCCCCGTCCCCAGCAAGCACATCCTGCCTCACATGCTGGCCGAGCTTCGGAAGGGCAGCCCCGACATCCAGATCACCTTGCTGGTGGCCACTGGCTTCCACCGCCCCACCACCAAGGAGGAGCTCATCGGCAAGCTGGGAGAGGACATCGTGGCCAACGAGACCATCGTCATCCACGACAGCCGGGACGCCGCCGCCAACGTGAAGATCGGTGTGCTCCCCTCCGGCGCCGACTGCGTCATCGACCGGCTGGCGGTGGACACCGACCTGCTGGTGGCCGAGGGCTTCATCGAGCCCCATTTCTTCGCCGGCTTCTCCGGCGGCCGCAAGAGCGTGCTGCCCGGGGTGTGCGACCAGGTCACCGTGCTGGGCAACCACTGTTCCAAGTTCATTGCCTCCCCCTGCGCCCGCACCGGCGTGCTGGACGGCAATCCTCTCCACATTGACATGCTGGCGGCGGCCAAGATGGCCAAGCTGGCGTACATCGTCAACGTCATCATCGACGAGGACAAGAAGGTAGTGGCCGCCTTCGCCGGCGACCCGGAGATCGCCCACCGCAAGGGCTGTGACTTCCTGCTTGGCTACTGCCAGGTCAAGCCGGAGCGCCGGGGCGATATCGTCATCTCCAGCAACGGCGGCTACCCCCTGGACCAGAACATTTACCAGAGCGTCAAGGGCCTCACCGCCGCGGAGAGCGCTGCGGCGGAGGGCGGGGTGCTCATCATGGTCAGCTCCTGCATGGACGGGGCCGGCGGAGACAGCTTCTATCACGCTCTCCGGGACGCCTCCTCCCCCCAGGCCCTGACCGAAGAGATCCTGGCCACCCCCCAGGACCACACCAAGCCCGACCAGTGGGAGTTCCAGATCCTGGCCCGGGTGCTGTGCAAGCACCGGGTGATCTACGTCACCGTTCCCGAACAGCGCCAGACCATCCTGGACATGAAGATGGAATGGGCCCCCGATGTGGACGCCGCTCTGGCCATGGCCCGGGAGGCCAAAGGCCAGGACGCCCACCTGGTGGTCATCCCCAACGGCATTTCCGTTATGGTTCGGGAGTAAGCTCCCGTTCAAGGTTCCATTCACAGAAACAGATCATCGGAATATTGGAGGAGGTACTACAGTATGGCTACGTACAATCCGGTCACCCCTGAGATCATCGCCCAGCTGGAGCAGATTGTTCCCGGCCGCGTGGTGGTTGGCGACGACGTCAATCCCGACTACGCCCGGGACGAAATGCCCATCTACGGCGTGAAAATGCCTGAGGTGTCCATCGACGTGCTCACCACCGAGGAGGTGGCCGGCATCGTCAAGATCTGCTATGACAACAACATCCCCGTCACCACCCGCGGCGCCGGCACCGGCCTTGTGGGCGGCTGCACCCCCATCTGCGGCGGCGTGGTGCTGTGCACCATGCGGATGAACAAGATTCTCAGCTATGACCTGGAGAACTTCGCCGTCACCGTCCAGCCCGGCGTGCTGCTCCAGCAGCTGGCGGACGACGCCTTGACCCACGACTGCCTGTATCCCCCCGATCCCGGCGAGAAGATGGCCACCCTGGGCGGCAACGTTGCCACCAACGCCGGCGGCATGCGGGCCGTGAAGTACGGCGCCACCCGGGACTATGTCCGGGCCATGACCGTGGTTCTCCCCACCGGCGAGATCACCCACTTCGGCAGCACCGTATCCAAGACCAGCTCGGGCTACAGCCTGACCAACCTGATGATCGGTTCCGAGGGCACCCTGGGCATCATTACCGAGCTCACCCTGAAGCTCATTCCCGCCCCCAAGGCCACCGTCAGCCTCATCGCCCCCTTTGAGGATCTGGACGCCTGCATCTCCACCGTGCCCAAGGTGTTTATGAACCACTTCAAGCCCCAGGCCCTGGAGTTCTTTGAGAAAGAGATCCTTATCTCCTCCGAGGAGTATCTGGGCAAGCAGGTCTTCCCCCGCAAGATCGACGGTGTGGAGGCCGGCGCCTACCTGCTGCTCACTTTCGACGGGGACTCCATGGACGAGCTGGACCCCATCGTGGAGAGCGCAGCCGAGATGCTGGTGGAAGAGGGCGCCCTGGACGTGCTGGTGGCCGACACCCCGCCCAAGCTGAAGGACGCCTGGGCCGCCCGTTCCTCCTTCCTGGAGGGCATCGAGGAACAGACCAAGCTGCTGGACGAGTGCGACGTGGTGGTGCCCGTGAACAAGATCGCCCCCTATGTGGCCTATGTCAACGAGATCAAGGGCGACTATGACTTTGAGGTCAAGTATTTCGGCCACGCCGGCGACGGCAACCTGCACATCTACACCTGCTCCAACGATATGGCCGAGGATGAATTCCGGGCCCAGGTGGACAAGTTCCTCAGCGCCATCTATCAGAAGGCCATGGAGTTCGGCGGCCAGATCTCCGGCGAGCACGGCATCGGCCTGGGCAAGGTGAAGTTCCTGGCCGAGGCGGTGGGCCCGGTGAACATGGCTCTCATGCAGGGGATCAAGAAGGTCTTTGACCCCAAGATGATCCTCAACCCCGGCAAGGTCTGCTGCACCCTGTAAGCGCTGAGAAAGGAGCTTTGCTATGAATATTCTGGTATGCATCAAACAGGTCCCCGATACCACGGAGATCAAAATTGATCCCGTTACCAATACCCTGGTCCGGGACGGCGTCCCCAGCATCATCAACCCCTTTGACGGCTACGCCCTGGAGGCCGCCGCCCGGATCAAGGACAAGGACCCCGACACCAAGATCGTGGTGCTCTCCATGGGCCCCACCCAGGCGGAGGCCGCCCTGCGGGAGGCCCTGGCCATCGCCGCCGACAAGGCTTATCTGGTCACCGACCGCATCTTCGGCGGCTCCGACACCCTGGCCACCAGCTACATCCTCTACAACGCCATCACCAAGGTGGAGGAGCTGGAGGGCGCCAAATTTGACGCCATCTTCTGCGGCAAGCAGGCCATTGACGGCGACACCGCCCAGGTGGGCCCCGAGCTGGCCGAGTATCTGGACTATCCCCAGGTGACCTACGCCCTGGAGGCCACCGCCGAGGACGGTTCCCTCCGCATCCTGAAGGAAGGCGAGGACGGCAACTATGTGGTGGGCGTCAAGACCCCCTGCCTCATCACCTACACCAAGCCCGCCTTTGACCCCCGCTTCCCCACCATCAAGCGGAAGATGGCCGCCCGGAAGGCCACCATTGAAAAGCTGACTTCCGCCGAGCTCACCAGCATCGACCCCGCCCGGGCCGGTCTGAAGGGCTCCCCCACCAAGGTGAAAAAGACCTTTGTGCCGCCCCGCAAGGAGGCCGGCGTCATCATCAAGGAAGAGACCGGCGAGGAGTCCGCCCAGAAGCTGTTCGCGCTGCTGAGCGAGTCCCACGTGATTTAAGGGAGGCGTGCAATATGGAAGCGAAAACCAAAGACCTGTGGGTATTTGTTGAAACCAAAGAGGACGGCTCCGCCAAGAACGTGGGCATCGAGCTGCTGGGCCCCGGCCGCGAGCTGGCCGACAAGCAGGGCGGCAAACTGGTCGCCGTGGTCATCGGCAGCGGCGTGGATGCCGCCGTGGAGGACGCCGCCACCCACGGCGCCGACCAGGTGCTGTACATCGACGGCCCCGAATTTGCCCAGTATTCCACCGACGCCTATGTGGCCGCCCTCTATCACCTGATCGACACCTACGGCCCCACCACCATGCTCATCGGGGCCACCCCCAACGGCCGCGACATGGGGCCCCGGCTGTCCAGCCGCCTCCAGACCGGCCTGACCGCCGACTGCACCGGCCTTGCCATCGACGAGGAGACCGGCTGCGTAGCCTGGACCCGTCCCGCCTTCGGCGGCAACCTGATGGCCACCATCCTGTGCACCGACCACCGGCCCCAGTTGGGCACCGTCCGCCCTGGCGTGTTCAAGAAGCCCGCCGTCAGCGATACCAAGGCCGAGACCGTGAAGGTGGACTACTCCGTCCCCGCTGAGAACATCCGCACCGAGATCCTGGAGGTCATCAAGGAGACCGCCGGGGAGCTGGTGGACCTGGAGGGCGCCGACATCATCGTCTCCGGCGGCCGCGGCGTGGGCAGCGCCGAGGGCTTTGCCCCCCTCCGTGAGCTGGCCGAGGCCCTGGGGGCCACCGTGGGCGCCTCCCGCGCCGCCGTGGACGCCGGCTGGATCTCCCACTCCCACCAGGTGGGCCAGACCGGCAAGACCGTTGGCCCCAAGCTGTACATCGCCTGCGGCATCTCCGGCGCCATCCAGCACCTGGCCGGCATGAGCTCCTCCGATGTGATCGTGGCCATCAACAAGGACGCCGACGCCCCCATCTTCGGGGTGGCCGACTACGGCATCGTGGGCAACCTCTTTGAGGTGGTCCCCGCCCTCACCGCTGAGATTAAGAAGCTGAAGGGCTGAGGCTCTTCTCCGTCACCCATCGGACAGCGGCAGCCGCCGCCGGCGCCTACCCGGCCGGGGCGTCCCCTCGCCCCTCCCCTTCACCCTTCCGCCGGCCTCAACCGTCCGCTGCCCTCAGTTATAAGGAGTGCTGCATTATGAATTTTAAGTTTAACGAAGAAGAGCAGGAAATTATTGACATGCTCCATGACTTTGCCGTCAAGGATGTGGCTCCCCTGGCCGCCGAGATCGACGAGCAGGAGCGCTTCCCCGAGGAGACTTGGCACAAGCTGGCCGACATGGGCATGATGGGCATCGCCTACCCCGAGGAGTACGGTGGCGCCGGCCTGAGCTACCTGACCTACATCGCCTGCTGCGAGGAACTGGCCAAGCACTGCGCCACCACCTCCGTCATGGTGTCCGCCCACTCCTCCCTGTGCTGCTGGCCCATCGAGCACTTCGGCACCGAGGAGCAGAAGCAGAAGTACCTGCCTGACCTGTGCTCCGGCGAGAAGCTGGGCGCCTTCGGCCTCACCGAGCCCGGCGCCGGCACCGACGCCGCCATGCAGAAAACCACCGCTGAGGACAAGGGCGACCACTGGCTCATCAACGGCTCCAAGATCTTCATCACCAACGCGGGCTATGCCTCCGTGTTTGTCATCTTCGCCATGACTGACAAGTCCCTGGGCACCAAGGGCATCTCCGCCTTCATCGTGGAGCGGGACACCCCGGGCTTCTCCGTGGGCGCCCACGAGAAGAAGATGGGCATCCGGGGCTCTTCCACCTGCGAGCTGATCTTCGACAACTGCAAGATCCCCAAGGAGAACCTGCTGGGCGAGGTCGGCAAGGGCTTCAAGATCGCTATGATGACCCTGGACGGCGGCCGTATCGGCATCGGCGCCCAGGCCCTGGGCATCGCTCAGGGGTGCATCGACCAGACCGTGAAGTACACCCAGGAGCGCATCCAGTTTGGGAAGCGCATCAGCCAGTTCCAGAACACCCAGTTCCAGCTGGCCGACATGCAGACCAAGGTGGACGCCGCCCGGCTGCTGATCTACCGGGCCGCTCAGGCCAAGCAGGACGGCGAGCCCTACAGCCACCTGGCCGCCATGGGCAAGCTGTTTGCCTCTGAGACTGCCAGCGACGTGACCCGCCGCTGCGTGCAGCTGGTGGGCGGCTACGGCTATACCCGTGAGTATCCCTTTGAGCGCATGATGCGCGACGCCAAGATCACCGAGATCTACGAGGGCACCAGCGAGGT
>CASEOA010000071.1 GCA_949289455.1 uncultured Eubacteriales bacterium | reverse complement strand
GCTCGTAGAGCGTTTCCTCTACGCTTCCGCGCACAAGTTCGTTGAGCTGCCCCTTGATTACTTCCTCGTTTAGCTGTACAATCTTCTCGGACATGGTTTGCTGTCTCCTGTCCGAAGGGTGTGTCGCGACTTCATTCTACCAGAGATCTGCAAACCATGTTTTTTTGTTTTTGCGAAACTTATTCTACCTTATCGCCCATGAGTTGATTTATCGCTATATTTACTTCTACAACCATGAGCGCATCCAATTAAAAACTAGAGAGGCGCCGCTTGCGCAACGCCTCTCCGCTTAAAACTCAATCTTTCCTACCAGGGGCTCTTTTTTGTGCTGTCCGCACAATCTGGGGCAGTTCATTCATCACGTCTCAGGAGGTCTTTTCTAAATTAAGAAACTGGATAGTGTGCCTGCTTAGCTGTTATATGGGCGCGCTTTCAGTGCCGCCTCCATAGCGGCTTTACTTGGGAATACGGACGTGAGTGTATAATTAGCGCCCTTTTTCTCTCCGGCTCCATAGTATGACGCTTCCACCTTGCCCTCCTTCCCAAATAAAAGCCGTAGCACAAAATTGTTTAGCTTCTCAAACATACTTTCACCCTTTCTATGATATACCCCTATAATAATATACGCTCCACAGCGATCACATGACACTACCCAGTTTCTCTGTGACTTTCTTAGTCTCTTTGCCTTCAAGCTTCCTCATATAGTGCATATACTGACCGAGTAGAACATATATTGCATCAGAAAATGAGTGCATTATATTTACATTACAGTCTCGCTGCTTTTTTGTAAAGGCATCTGACTTCAACGAATCAACACACAAAAACCCAAGCAAATCATAATCTTCATCTTCGCGTTTCTGTGCTCCGACTAGCAAATTTAACTTTAGCCTGATTGGAACAACGATAGCCCCAATGTAATACTCTTCCCAGTTTGGGTTTGTGTTTTTATATCTGTTACCTACAGCTCTCAGTCTTTTATCTACTTTTCGAAGATTATCCGCATAAAAGCAATTATCTTTACTTTCGTTGTGTACAACTCCATAAAAGTCTGTATTATCTTTGATGGTTACTTGGAATCTTCCATCATATTGTGATCTTGCAGTCACAGAATTACGTGAGCGGCAAAATGTAACCAATGAACAATCATCTAATTTTGCTTTTGAATCATGAGGGGAAATAAGCTTAATACATGCAGAAACATCTCTTCCTGTCATAGAAAGCATAACAGAACAAAGATCATCCAACATTTGGACTAGTCGTCCTTTATATATGGATGAGAGTGTTTCAACAGTAAGCTTTTCCTCTTTCCAACACTTCATAACTTCATAATAGACATTTCTAGAATTATGTAAAAAGTGATGATAATTGAAAGATAATGCGCCTATTCTTTTAACTGATAAATTTCTATACTTTCTTGTTGTAAAAAACAAGAGTACGGAAAAAGACGCAAATATAATACTACTTGCCAGCAAAACTTTATTTAAGTCAAAATTGTTTGGATTAAGGCAAAAAATTATCAAAGAAAAAATGGGGGTAACAACTGTTACTACACCAGAAACAAGAGTAATCAGGTTTATAAACCAATTTGGAATATTGCCAATTCGTTCTCGCACATTACTCGCCTCTCTGACTATTTACTGTAAAACGAAAATACTATGGCGTATATTATAGAATAAATACATTATTCCGTCAAATTGGTTTAAAAATAATTATTTTTGCAGTTATATTTGAAAACAAACCTTTATTTGGAAGATCAAGTGCATAAATTAACAGATTACGCCAAAATCTACATCTTATTCACAAATATAGACCCTTTTTAATATTATCAAAATTATATCGTATTAAGTTATATAGGTTAAATATACTATTTATAAAAGACGTTTAATATCAAAAAAGCGGTACTCTAAAATGATTGAATTTATCTTTTAAACTTCATTCTACAATCTTAATTGCACCAGCAAAACAGGAGTGTGCATTTTCCAATCTAAATTTGATTATGTTTTATCATATCATAAATTATCCGCTAATTCTACATCTAATAATGAACTATCAAACTAAGTGTAACAGAAATCGAGCTCGAAGTCCCACAATTTCTGGGCAGAACGGAAGTTAAGGATATTACGAAACCCGGCACTGATCAACGCCAGGTTTCGTTTTAGTGTGGCAGGTGCCACACGCGAGGTTTCTGCTTTTTAGATATAACTCCCAGATCAGACTATTAAGATTCCCTTTGCACCCTTCTGCCAGACGCAATAGTGGACGTCACAAGACAGCGTTTCTTCGATTTGACGCCAGTCGGTAAACTCCGTTTCCTGTCACAGGTAACAGTTTCAAGTAAGACAAGAGGAAATGCAGGCAGCGCTAATGCAACGGCAATCTCCATTGCTTTTGTCTTTCGGTTGGGCATCTTTTAAGCAAATAGGCAAATAAGCTCAAGCAAGGCTACCCCCAAAAATGGAATAGCCCTGCTTAGAGTATCACCTTGCTATTACCAAGTGCTATCTCAATGCGTGAGGTAAATTCAAAAACAACAAACATATTTCTTTCCTTATGGTTGTCTTACGTCGCCCTGGGCAGCGATATGCAAGGCACACATAAGAAGCAAAATCTACTTTTGTGCACTGTACAAGGACACAAAAAATAGAACCTGATATCCTGAGAAACCGCAGCATTAAGCCAAAATCAGTCTGAAAGCGGAGAAATGACCGGATGTTTGGCGGGGTCAGCACCAAGTCCTTGAAGTTCAGCAAGCGCTGATTTTACCAAAGAAGCAGCAAAAGCCCCGGAAAACTTCGGTTTTCCGGGGCTTTTTCTCGTTCTAACAGAGGATACGGACCAAAACAGGGCTCACCACCACCGGCCCAAAAATTTCTTCACCCGCACGGGGTCCGGCAGTTGGGGCTCCCGGCCATGGAAAAGGGCGTCGGCCCGGCTTTGCAGAGCTTTGGCAATGTCCTGACCGCAGTGCTGCTCCACCATGGCCATGGCCTTGTCCAGCATGGGGGGGCGCTTGGCGGTGGAGTGGGTGTCGGTGGCCATCACGTGGATCAGGTTATGGCGGAGCATGGAGATAAGGAACTTGCGCTGCTTGACGTGCGCCACCAGGCTGGTGGCGTTCATCTGGGTGCAGGCGCCGGCCTCAATCCACTCCGCCAGCAGGTTGGGATCGTTGCGCACAAAGGCGTAGCGCTCCACGTGGGCAATGAGTGGAAGAATCCCCTGCAGGGTGAGCTGGTAGAGGGTGTCTGCGGCCTCGCGGGGATAGAGGCCGGGGGAAAACTCCACCAGCAGCAGGTTGGTGCCTTCCAGGCACAGTGCCTCCACGCCGTCCATCTGGGCCAGGGAGGAGGAATAGAACACTTCGGCCCCCAATTTGAGGGTTACGGGCAGGCCCTGCCCGTCCAGGGCACTTCTCAGCTGTTCAGCGGCCTTCTGGCGGCGTTTGAGGAAGTCCTGGACTGATTCCTTGTCCGGCCGGTAATGGGAGGTCAGGGCCACCTGGGAGACCCCCTGGAGGCATTCCATCCGGAGGAGGGAGAGGGAATCCTCCGGGGATTGGGCCCCGTCGTCCATGCCCGGGAGCATGTGGGAGTGGAGATCTGTCATGTCTTGTCGCTGTAGTCGTAGTTGTAGCTGTAGTAATAGCCGCTCTCCCGGTCGGCAGATTTGGTGTCGAAGTCGTTGAACACGGCCCCCAGGATGCGGGCGTGGACGGTGTCCAGATTCTTTTTGGCCAGCTGGGCCTCCTCAAAGGTGGCGTGGTTCTGGCGGACCACCAGGATCACGCCGTCGGTATATTGGCTGAGGACGGCGGCGTCGGTGACCACGGAGACGGGCGGGGTATCAAACAGGATATAATCATAGTGCTGGGACAGCGTATCAATGAGGGTTTTCATCTGCTCGGAGCCCAGCAGCTCAGCGGGGTTGGGGGGGATGGCGTCGGAGAGGAGCAGATGGAGGCCGGAGTCCAGCTTCAAGATGGTGTCCTCCAGGGACCCGCCGGAGAGCAGGGTGGTCAGGCCCTTCCGGGAGCGGTGGAGCTTCAGGTAGCGGTGGAGGACGGGCTTACGCAGGTCGGCGTCCACCAGGAGCACACGGCTGCCTCCCTCCACCAGAGAGGTGGCAAGGTTGATGCACACGCTGCTCTTTCCCTCGGCGGGGATGGCACTGGTCAGGATGATTTTCTTGCAGCTCTTCCCCATAGCCAGGAACTTCAGATTGGTACGCAGGCTCTTAAAGGCTTCGTTATAAGAAAAGGGGGCGTTTTCCCCCGCCAGGAGGAAATTTCGTTCGGTACGCTTTTTTCCTTTAAGCATGTTTTTCGTCCTTTCGCTCCTGAATTTCCACGCTGGGGATGACACCCAGAACGGTAAGGCCCAGTCTGTTGGTGATATCGCTCTCGGTCATAAACCGGTTGTTGAGCAAATATTTGACAAAGAAGAACGCATAGCACAGCACCAGGCCCAGGACGCCCGCGATGGCCACGTTCTTTTTCAGGCTGGGGGAGACGGGCTCCTGCCCGGCCTTGGCCTGGGAGATGACCTCCACGCTGCCGGCCTTCACCGTCTGAATGATCATTTCCGGCGCCTGGGACACAATGCTGGCGGTGATGGCCTCGGCCAGCTGGGGATCGGCGTCCTGCACGGTGATCTTCATCACCTGGGTGTCGTTGACGGAGCTGATGGACACTTTTTTAGCCAGCTGCTGATAGGTCATATCCAGGCCCAGATCCGCGATGGTCTTGTCCAGCACGGTATCGCTGGTGAGGATCACGGAGTAGGTCTCCACCAGCTTGGTGGCGGAGGTGATCTGGTCGTTGGTGATGTAAGTCTGGCCGGTCTGATCCTCTCTGGAGTTGACGATCAGGGTTGCGGAGGCCTCATACTGGGGCGTAACGAGAAACTTGGTGTACAGGCCGCCCACCGCGGCAAAGAGCACTGCGGCGGCTACAATGGCCAGCAGGTGCTTTTTCAGCAGCAGGAACAAGTCCCGCAGGTCAATGGTAATTGTATCTTGCGTGTCCATTCATCTTCCTCCGTAAGTTATGTGAATATTTTAGTATACCCGCAAACATGCGCCAGCCATACTATTTTACTGGCACAGGATATCCGCAATGCGGCGGCAGGCAAAACCGTCGCCGTAGGGGTTGGAGGCGTGGGCCATGGCGTCGTAGGCGGCTTTGTCCTCCAGCAGCAGCTTAAACTGGGTATAGATGGTCTCCTCGTCGGTGCCCACCAGTTTGAGGGTGCCGGCGGCGATGCCCTCGGGGCGCTCGGTGGTGTCCCGCATGACCAGCACCGGCTTACCCAGAGAGGGGGCCTCCTCCTGAATGCCGCCGGAGTCGGTGAGGATGAGGTAGCTTCTGGCCAGGAAGTTGTGGAAGTCCAGCACATCCAGAGGCTCGATGATGCGCACCCGGTCCAGCCCGCCCAGCTCTTCCTCGGCGGCCTTGCGCACCACAGGGTTCATGTGGATGGGGTAGATGGCCTTGACGTCAGGGTGTTCCTCCATGACCCGGCGGATGGCGCGGAACATGTTGTGCATGGGCTGCCCCAGGTTTTCCCTGCGGTGGGCGGTGAGCATGATGAGGCGGCTGCCTGCGGCCCAGTCCAGCTCTGGGTGGGTGTAGCTCTCCCGCACGGTGGTTTTGAGGGCGTCAATGGCGGTGTTGCCGGTGACGTAAATGGATTGGGCGTCCTTCCCCTCCCGCAGCAGGTTGTCCCGGGACATCTGGGTGGGGGCAAAGTTGTACTTGGCAATGATGCCCACGGCCTGACGGTTGAACTCCTCGGGATAGGGGGAGTAGATGTTGTAGGTGCGCAGACCGGCCTCCACATGGCCCACAGGGATTTGGAGGTAGAAGCAGGCCAGGGCGGTGACGAAGGTGGTGGAAGTGTCCCCGTGGACCAGGACCACGTCGGGCGCCTCCCGCTCCAGCACCTCTTTGATGGAATTGAGGATATTGGTGGTCACGTCAAAGAGGGTCTGGCGCTCCTTCATAATGGACAGATCGTAGTCGGGGACCACATGGAAGGCCTCCAGCACCTGGTCCAGCATCTGGCGGTGCTGGCCGGTGACGCAGACCACGGTCTGGACCTGGGGCCGGGTTTTGAGTTCGTTGACCAGGGGGCACATTTTAATGGCTTCCGGCCTGGTGCCGAAGACCAACATCACTTTTTTCATGGCGGCGTTCCTCACTGTGTTTCTTTCCTCATAACCTCGGTGCCGGCAAGGCGCGGCACAAGATATCAAACGCTACTATTATATACTTACTTTTATAGTTAAGCAAGGTTTTACGCCATTTTGCCAAAATATTGTCATATTTGTCGGCAAGAGTCGATAATTTTTTCCGTATTATCCCATATCTTTCTGATATTAGAAGATAGAGAGCAAGAAGAAATCCCACCGGATTTCTCCCGCGTCAGGAGGAAGTGGGTGGGATTTCAGATTTGGCGGGGTCAGGCCCCGCCCGGATGGCGCCAGCGGCAGCATCCGGGCAGGCCCACGGGGGTGGGACTCAGAATTCCATAGAGGCCCCGAAGTAGTTCATGATGAAGTTGAGCCGATCCGTATCGAATTCAACCAGGCGGGCAACCGCATTTTGAATCTGACTGATCTGATTCTCCGTCAGATTGCCGTAGGCGGTCAGGAACTGGCTGATCTCTTCAGCATAGGTCTCCTGCACAAAAGCGCGGTCCAGGAACTGGCCGTTCTGGCGCTGGTTCAGGGCGTCGCTGACGGCGCCCATCAGGATGCCCAGGCAGTCCTTAACCGGCTGCTCGGTGGTGGGCAGATAGGTGGAATTGCGGTAGTTGTTCAGCATGGCCTGGAGGTATTGGGCTACCGTGGCCTCATCGGCTTTTTCCTCCTCCGTGGGCTCCTGGGGGTCCTCGGTTTCAGGCGGAGGGGTAATCTGCCCGCCGCCGCCATCGCCGCCGGGCTGGTCGGGCTCCTCGGTCTCGCCGGGCTGGTCGGGCACTTCCGGCACCTGGGGCTCCTGAGGCGCGGCGTCCACCATGCGACCGAACACCGCGGCGGCAGAGGCCCGGTCAGTGGAGACCAGGGGCTGGAACTCCACTCCGCCCTCCACGGGGACCCCCTGGATCAGGCCCAGGGCGGCGCACACGGCCACGCTCTCCACCGCAAAGTCAGAGATCTGGTCCTGATCCAGGAAGGCGTACTCGGTCTGTTCATAGGAGCTCAGGTCCATACCGGCGCACTTCTCCAGGAACCGGGCCATCATCACGCACATCTGCTCCCGGGTGATCTCGTCGTTGGGGGCCAGCAGGTTGTTGCCCACGCCCAGCACCAGGCCGGTCTCCCGGGCCCAGGCGGCGCCTTCGGCGTAGTAGTCGGTCTCCGCCACGTCGTCGAAGGGGGCGGCGTCCACAGGGGCCTCATAGACCTGGAGCAGCTTGGCGGCCCGCTCCAGCACGGTGACAAACATGCCCCGGGTCATGGTGGCGTCGGGGAGGAACTCCCCCTGGTCGTTGCCGGCAAACAGGCCCCACTCCAACGCCTGCTCGATGGCGGCCTGGCCCCAGTGGCCCTCCACGTCGGAGAACTCCGCCGCGGAGGCGGGGGCGGCCAGCAGGCCCACGGTCAGGGCGGCGGTTAGCAGCCCGCAAGTAAAACGTCTCATAAAAAGTCCTTTCTGTGTAAGCGCGGGATATGCCAACGCATATCCCGCGCTTACTTGTTTCATCTGATTTGGTTATTCACCCTTGGTAATCTTCATGCTCAGAGTGTAGTCGCCCAGCAGATCGGTCAGGATATTGGGCACCTGTCCAGGCAGATTGTCGGCCACGTCCCACTCACCCTGGATCAGGTTCAGCCAACTGTCATAGGAATCCTCATCGGCCGTTACCTTAACAGAGAAGATCTCGCCATCAGTATACACTACGTCACCCTTACCATCCGTCAGGTACTCCAGGATGTTCTCCTCAGTAGCCGCAAGAAGCCCGGGCAGACTGCTCACATTGATATATTCAATGCCATATTTGTCGCCATACTTAATCTGCGCCCGATCCAGCAGGCCCTGATAGAAGCTCTCTTCCTCCTCCAGGCTATCATAGAACTCCATGCTCTGCGTTACGTTATGCGTAATCATATCCGCATAGGCACCCGCATCCTTCAGAACCAGGGTCTTCCCTTCATCTTCAACAGTAAAGAACTCGCTGGGCTTATTGTAACCGTACAGTTCCTTAAGCAACGTCGTTTGAGTATCAATTAGCTCCTTACTATCATCAGGATAGAGGTTGCTTTCCAGGCGCGCGATGGCGGCGTCCATCTTACCAACATATTTCTCATTCGCCAGCTCAAGATACTTACCCAGATTCAGATCCACGGGCTTCATCTCTACGGCGTCCACGATAATCTCGTTGTTTGCGCCAGCCTCTTCAACCTCAGTCTTAAGGTTCCTCAGTTCAGTCCGGTACTCATCAAAAACATTGTAAAGCTCATTGCTGCTGATACCCTTGATCGCGTTTTCCAGGGCGGAGTTATCCTTGGCATATTCATCCAGCTTGGCCTTGACATCCTCTGCGTCCTTCAACTCGTTGGCCTTATCGACCATATACGTCAAAACATCAATCTCACGCTGGCTGAACTTCATACCGCCGCCCTGCTGAATCTTTTCAACAAGATCCATCATCTCTTGCTTAGTGACCGCCTCACCAAGCAGGGAGAGTCCCTCCGTGCTACCATCGGTCCCGATCAGGTCAGCAACATTCATAACGCCCTGGGCAGAGATAACGCCTTCCGTGTCGATCTTAACAGTGATCGTCTGGCCACTTATCTCCTTGGTAAAAACATGCTCCTCCTTCAGGAGTTTGTTCAAGGCCTGCTGAACATACCCAACCAGTACGGTATCCCCACCTTCAGCGCCGTCGGTGTCAGCAATCAGAGCAGTAACCACATCGGTCAAACTTACACTCTCATCATCAAACTCGACTTTGGTGACCACGCCATTCGTCTTCGTGATGGTGGCGGAATAGGCTGCCGTAAATTCCGGATCGGAAGTAGCTACTGAACCTGGTACATCCAACTTCAGGTTAATGTAATACTTAACGCTCTCGGTCTTAATCTCATCGTCATCATCGTCGTCACCCGGACCACCGCTGCCGCCGTTGGATCTCCAGCTCAGGCGGGAGATCACCGCCGCAGCCTCGGCGCGGGTGGCAAAGCTCTTGGGCATAAACTGCCCCAGGTCGTTGCCCTCGATCAGGCCCCAGGCCACGCACTGCTCCACAAACTTGGCGGCGTAGTCGGCGATCTGATCCTCGTCGGTGAAGGTCTTTTCGGTACCCGGCTTCACATGGGTGACGTTGTGCTTCTTCTGGTGGTAGGTCACATAGCGGGCCATCATGGTGCACATGTCCTGACGGGTGATCTCATCCTCCGGCATAAACTTGCCGGCGCCGTTGCCCTCCACGATGCCGTTTTCGGCGGCCCAGTTGACGGCGCTGGTGTACCAGGTGTTGTCGGGCACGTCGTCAAAGTTGCTCTTGGCGTTCTCTTCGTCCACGCCCTCCAGGCGGGCCAGCACGGTGACGAACATGGCCCGGCTCATCTCGGTGGTGGGGGCGAACAGGTTCCCGCCCACGCCGATCATGTAGTCCTTTTCAGCCACCTTCTGGACATAGGGATAGAACCAGTCGGTAGTCTTGATGTCGGTAAACTGATCCACGCTGACGGCCATGGCGGGAGCCGCCATGGTGCCCACAAGCATGGTACCGGCAAGGGCAGCGGATATGGCTTGCTTCTTCATTTTCATTTCCCCTTACATTTAAATTTTCTTTACATTCCGTTCACTCTGGTTGGCTCAGGAAAACAGCTCTGTCATTTTGATGGCCTTCCAGTTGGCCTTGCTCTCTTGATAATAGCTGTTGATCTCATCGGCCAGCGCGGTGGATTTCCCCATCTGCTGAAGGATGGATCGGACGTCGGCCACAATGGCGCTGACCTGGGCGTCGCACTGCTGCTCCATGGCGATCAGCGCATTGGCCTTGGAGTTCACAATGGCCATTTTGTTGCTCTGATTGCGCTGATCCTTGGGCAGGGCTATAAACTCCGCCTTGGCCTGGGCCACGATGCTCTCCACCTGGCCGCGGAAGGCGGCCTCCACGGCGTAAAGCTGGTTGACCTTTTCCTGCAGCTGGGCTTGCAGCTGGGCCTGCTCATCTGCCGGATCGTCGGAGGGCTGTGCTGTCTCCTGTGCCGGCGGGCTGGTCTGCACCGGCCGCGCCGTGGTCTCCGGATCGGTGGGCTCCCCGGCGGGGGAATCGGTGGGCTCCCCGGTGGGAGAGGCAGTGGGTTCTCCGGTGGGGGAGGCGGTGGGCTCCCCGGTGGGGGAAGTGGTCTCGCCGCCGGTCTGGCTGGCGTCCGGCTTTTGCAGCCCATATTCCTCCAGGATCTCGTCTCTCTTTTTATCCTGCTCTTGCTGTTTCTGTTCCAGACTGTCCTTATCACTGGTGGTGGCCAGATACAGCGCCTTCAGGTTGCTCCCCTGAGTGTACCAAAGCCACCCGGCGCCTGCCGCGATCACCACAAGCAGTCCGATCAAAACCGCAAGTAACCATCTTCTCTTCTTCTTACCTCCATTTTCCTTGCTTCCGGAGTGCTTCAATCCGAATGCTCACCTTCTTTCCTGTCCCGCTATCGCCTTGCCGGGCAAGGTCATTTTGATAGCTGGACATAAAATCTTTTTTCATTTTACTTCATTTTGCTGAATATTTCAACTGTTAGTTTTTAAACATGGATTCTTCTGCGGAATAATGTCCCTTTCTCGGGTCAGAAGATGCAGTTTCCTCAGCGTGAGCCATTGGTATGGTTAGTATTATAGCCCTCGTGTAAAATTTGTCAACACGCCTGAGGATTTTTATGCCCCGGCCCGGCGGGGATCCCGCGAAACAGAATCGCTCTGCCATTCTGAACCCCAAGGGAGCTCAGAATGGCAGAGCGATTTTTATGTGCGGCAGGCCTGGGGCTCCTACTCCGTCACCCCCTCCAGCCGCATCACCGACACCTCGAAGGCGGTGCGCTGGCTGGACTGGCCGTTTTCCTGTTTGGTGTAGTCCCGGCTCTGGAGGCGCCCCTCCAGCCGCACCCCGTCCCCTACCTCCAGCTCCCCGCAGCACCGGGCCAGCGCCCCCCAGGTGATACAGGGTAAGTAATCCGCCCGGCCGTACCGCCGGTTCACCGCCACCATCAGGTCGCAGATCTCCCGGCCCAGGGGCGTGCGACGCAGCACCGGCGGCTTGCACAGCACCCCCGCCAGGGTGAGCCGGTTCTCGTTGGGCCCCTCCCTCCGGCGGAGGGCCTTGGCGTGGAGGGTAATGACCAGCCGGCTGCCAATGCCGGTGCGGTTGTTGAAGGAGCGCACCTCCCCCTCCACCTCCACCGGCATCCCCGCCGTCACCGGGTTGTCCGTCAACATACTCCGGGGCACGATCACATTGAGGCAGTCGGTGCACCCGGACAGGCGCTGTACATTTAACGGGAAGGTCTCGTACACCACCCCGTGGGTCTCATGGGACCACACCGGATCCGCCGCCGCCGTGCCCCGGAGAAGGGCCCGATTTTCATTCCATCCTGTCTGCATCTGTTACCACGCTCCCGTTTCAGGTTCTCTGTGGCCACTATATGCAGGTTTGTCCAAGTCCATGCCAACTCTATGTAAGGCCGCTGCCGCGGCCTTGGCTATTGCTGGCTCTGCCAGTCGGCGGGATAGACAAAATAGAGGAACCGGGCGTGTCCCGTCACCGAAAAGTGGATCTCGCTCCCCTTGGGGATATAGATCAGCTCTCCCGGCCCGGCGGAGACCTTCCGGCCGTTGACAAGGATGTCCAGCCGCCCCTCCACCACATAGTCCATCTCGTCGTAGTTCAGGGTCCAGGGAAAGGTGGTGTCGGTCATCTCCATGATCCCCGCCCCCAGCCGGGGGGACTGCTCCAGAGAGAACAGATCCCGGGTGTACACCCGATCCCCCGGATTGCCGGTGTCCATCCGGTGGGCCTCGGTCACCGGCAGCTGGGGCACCGGCGCCGCCGTCACGCCCCCCATCAAATGCTCCGCCAGCACCTGGCGGATGATGGTCTCCATCGCCTGCTTATCCACGGACATCCTCCTTCCGGGTCAAAAACATGGCCACCGCCACGGCGGTGATCCCCCCCACCAGCTTGCCCACGATCATGGGGAAGATCATGGAGGAATCAAACCCGGCGGTAAAGCCCAGGTGGTCCCCAAACACAAAGGCCGCCGACACGGCAAAGGCCACGTTGATGATCTTGCCCCGGCGGTCCATGTCGTGGAGCATCTGGAACATGGGGATGTTGTTGGCCAAGGTGGCCACCAGCCCTGCCGCCGCCACGTCGTTCATGCCCAAAAGGCTGCCCAGCTTCATCAGGGGCTTGCGGAACACCTTGGTGATGACGTACACCAGGGGGAAGGCCCCCGCCAGCACGATGGCGATGTCCCCCACGATGGCGATGCCCTCTTCAATGGGGTTCAGGCCCTCGATGAGGGTGAGGGGGGTGAGCTTTTCAATGATAGCCGCCGCCAGGCCGATGGTAATGATGACCACAATAATTTTGCCAAAAATCTGGAACCCCTTTACCATGCCGTTGGGTACAAAGGCAAGCCCCAGGGCGATGAGCACGGCAAAGAGCACGATGGGCAGCAGGTTGCGGGCCACCATGCCCACCGGGAACCCGGCCACCAGCCCCCCCACAAAGCTGCCGATGGGGATGGTGATGACCCCCGCCAGCACGCCGGTGGCCAGGGCGGGCCGGTCCTCGGGCCGGATGATGCCCAGGCCCACCGGGATGGTGAACACGATGGTGGGCCCCAGCATGGCCCCCACGATGAGGCCGCCGAACTGGCCCGCCTCAGTGGTGAGGGCCAGCTCCTGGGCCAGAGGTGCGCCCCCCATGTCATTGGCCAGGAGGGTGCCGGCAAACATGGCCGGGTCGGCCCCCAGGAACTGATAGAAGGGCACCACCACCGGCCGCAGCAGGTTGGCCAGCACCGGGGCCAGGCAGATGATCCCCACCATGGCCAGGGCCAGGGAGCCCGCCGCCAGGATGCCCTCCTCAAATTTCTCGCCCAGTCCGAACCGGTTGCCCAGGATGCGGTCAATGGCCCCCAGGGCCATGAACAGCACCATCAGATAGACGATAATCTCATTGATGGACATAGACTGTCCCCTTTCTCTCCCTTATGGGTCGATGATGCCGATGACGGCGGCATCCACCGGAACCTGGGCCCCGGCAGCCACCCGGGCGGCTCCGCCGGTGGCCACGAGGACGGTCTCCCCCTCCCCTGCCCCCACACAGTCGGCGCACACCAGCAGCTTCTCCCCCACCGCCACCGTCAGAAAGGTCTGGCCGGTGAGGTTTGGGGCCTTTTTGGTGGCCCACACCTTACCGGCCACCTGTCCCAGTAACACAGATCCCCATCTCCCTCAGCCGCCGCTCCAGGGCGGCGCAGCGGCGGTAAATTCCCATGGGGGCGGTGGCCCGGTACCGGCGGTACTCCAGCCCCCGCCGGTCCAGGTACACCCTGGCCCCCGCCAGCAGGGCGGCCACCACCTCCGTCTCGGCTGGGGTCTGGGGGGCCAGGGCCGCCAGGCGGCCCATGGCTGCCACCGGCAGCCAGGTGATCACCAGCCCCCGGCCCCGCCAGTAGAAGGTCACGGCAGGATCAGTCCCCGGTCGCCCTTCCGAAAGCCGCAGGCGTTTGCTTCATCGTAATCAATGTGGGCGGCGGCAAAAAAATCCTTGGAGATGCGCACCTCCACCGCCTCCAGGGTTACGGGCCGCCGGGTAAGGCACTTGAGCCGGACGGTCTGCCCCTGGGCCACCCCAAACCGGGCGGCGTCGGCAGGGGTCAGATGGATGTGGCTCTTGGCGGCGATGAGGCCGTGGTCCAGCACCACCGCCCGGTCTCCATTGCGCAGAGTGACGCCGGGGGTGCCCTCAATATCCCCGGACAGCCGCACCGGCGGGGTCACCCCCAGGGTCACCCCATCGGTGAGGGATATCTCCACCTGGCTCTCCCCCCGCTCGGGGCCCAGCACCACCACGTTGGGGATGGAACCCCGGGGCCCCTCCAGGGTCACCCGCTGGGCGCAGGCGTACTGTCCCGGCTGGGACAGATCCTTTACCGGGGTGAGCTGGAAACCGGGGCCGAACAGGGCCTCCACATGGGCCCGGCTCAAGAGGACGTGGCGGCCGCTGGCCTCCACCTCCACCGTCAGGCGGCGGACGATCTCCTCCGCCAGAATCTCCAGCTTCAGGGTGTCAACAGCGTTCATACTGTCCCCCCTTTAACTTGATCATCATAATCCACAGCAGGGAACTGAGCCGGTTGAGCCCTAAAATGATATCCCCCCGGGTGACCGCTCCGTCGGCGTCGGTGAAGGCGGCGTAGGCCGCCAGCTCGGTGCGCCGGGCCAGGGTGCGCAGGCGGTTTACCGCCAGCAGGGCGGCCCCGTCGGTGTGGCTGGGCAGAAAGTGGGGCTGGTTCAGGTGCTTGTCCGGATAGTGGGAGTACTCCCGCAGCTGGTCCGCCGTGTAGCCGCACAGTTTGACCTCCCCCAGGGGCTCCTCCAGCACGTCGCACCGGATGAAGTTGCGCACAAAGGACAGTACCTCCTCCAGCTCGGCCACCAGGGCGGGATAGGCCGCCGACGCCTGCTGGGTCAGCAGAATTTCCGCCTCCAGGGCGTCGATCATCCCCCGGAAGGCGATGCGGGGGTGGTTCTTGGGCACCAGGACGTTGCCCCGCAGGTGGGTCATGTGCTCCGGCTTTTCGTGGAGGAGGGCGCCGGACAGGGTGCGGTACTGGGGCGTATCCGGCGGGGCGATGTGGGCATCGCCCCCTGCGGGGTACACCGCCTGGATCTTGTGGGCGGCCAGCCAGTCCTTGGCCCCGGGGGTGAGCACCTCCCCCCGGTTTACCACCACCGGCCCCCGGGTGCCGTTGTCCGACATCCGGCGCACGTCCTCCCGGGTGAGCAGGGTCATTTATTCGCCCTCTCCCCCGTGGGGCAGGATGTGGTCCACCTCGGCGTGGGGCCGGGGGATCACATGGACGGAAATCAGCTCCCCCACCTTCTCGGCGGCGGCGGCCCCGGCGTCGGTGGCGGCGTTCACCGCCCCCACGTCCCCCCGGACCATGACGGTCACCAGGCCGCCTCCCACCTGCTCCTTGCCCACCAGCTGGACGTTGGCCGCCTTCACCATGGCGTCGGCGGCCTCGATGGCCCCCACCAGTCCTTTTGTCTCCACCATGCCCAGTGCGTTGGTATTTGCCATTGTATTACGCGCTCCTTTCGTCTTGGGGGCCGCCCCGGAGGCGGCCGGCCGTTTGGTCTTGTCAAAGGCGGGAGGGTCCTCCCGCCGGTGGCTCTGTTTGGCCCGCTTGGGCTTGGGGGCCACGTTGTCCTCCAGCCCCTCCGGCATCTCGGCCAACAGGCCGTTGGTCAGGGCCTGGGCCTCCTGGAGCAGGGCCTCCTGGGGGTTGAGCAGCACCCCGTCGGCGTTGACCTCGCTCATACCCGCAGCCTCCGCAGGATCTGGTTCACCAGCTCATCCAGATCGGTGGTCACCGCTGCCCCCGCAGGAGCCTGGGCGGAACCCCGCAGCTCCTCCAGCTCCTTCACGCCCCAGGCCACCCGCTTGATGTTGATGAGGTCCAGGGGCCCGATGTTGTTGGAGGAGGAAGAGCCCCCCACCGCCCCGCAGCCCAGGGTGAGGGCGGGGAACAGGCAGGTGGTGGCCCCAATGCCCCCCAGGGCGGCAGGGGTATTCACCAGCACCCGGCTGGCGGGGACGGCGGCGGCGAATTTCTTGGCCACCTCCTCGTCCTGGGTGTGGATGGAGAAGGTGTGGCCAGCCCCTTCCCACTCCAGGATTTCGATGCACCGGCGGAGGACGGCCTCCTCGTCGGGCTCCACATAGCACCCCAGGATGGGCCCCAGCTTTTCGCTGGAGTAGGGGTGACCTTTCCCCACCCCGGTCTCCCTGGCTACCAGCACCCGGGCGGTGGGGGGCACCCGGGTAAGCCCCGCCAGCTTGGCGATGGTCTCCACGCTCTTGCCCACAATGGCCGGGTTCATGGTGCCGTTGGCCCGGAGGATGAAACCGGAGAGCTGTTTCGTCTCCCCCTCGTCCAGCAGGTAGGCCCCCTGTGAGCGGAGAGCGGCCTTCACCGCCCCCTCCATCCGGGCTTCCAGGATAACGCTCTGCTCGCTGGCGCAGATGGTGCCGTTGTCAAAGGTCTTGGAGTCCAGAATGCGCTTGACGGCCAGCTCCACGTCGGCGGTGTGGTGGATATAGGCCGGGCCATTGCCCGCCCCCACCCCGATGGCAGGGGTACCGGAGGAATAGGCCGCCTTTACCATAGCCGCCCCGCCGGTGGCCAGGATGAGCCGGGTGTAGGGGTGGCGCATCAGCTCCCCGGTGGCCTCCATAGTGGGGGTGGAGATACAGGAGATGGCCCCCGCCGGGGCCCCCGCCTCCTCCGCCGCCCGGCGGATGAGCCTCACCGTCTCCAGAATGCAGTTGAGGGCGCTGGGGTGGGGGGAGAACACAATGGGGTTGCCCCCCTTCAGGCAGATCATGGCCTTGTAGAGTACCGTGGAGGTGGGGTTGGTAGAGGGCACCAGCCCGGCCACGACGCCCACCGGCACCCCGATGTCCACCGTCCGGCGCTCTTTATCCTCGTGGAGGATGCCGTGGGTCTTTTGATCCTTGATGGCCTCGTACAGGGTCACCGCCGCGAAGCGGTTTTTAATTTCCTTGTCCTCCGGTCTGCCAAAGCCGGTCTCTTCCGCCGCCATGGCCCCCAGGCGCTTGGCGTGCTCCGCCCCCGCCCGGGAGATGGCCGCCGTGATGGCGTCCAGCTGGGCCTGGGTCATGGCCTCCAAGGCCCGCTGGGCCTGGCGGGCCTGGGTCAGCAGGTCCCGCACCTCCTGAATGGATTGCAGGTCTTTGTCCAAAAAAATCCCTCCTTTGTGTGCGGGCGCGCCGTGCGCCCGTTCCCGTCAAACCTCCCTGGGCCGGGCGGCCACCGCCTTTACCGCCTCCGCGAAGGCGGCGCAGGCGGCGTTGCAGGCGCTCTGGGTCCCGGCCAGCAGGCCGCCGCCGAAGTTGGTCTCGCTGGGGGGCGCGAAGAGGGTCACCAGCTCCACGTCGGCGGCCTTCATGGCCTCATCCAGACCGTACACCGCCTCCAGGGGCGGGGCCACGAGGTAGGCCAGGGCCTGGCCCTCCTGAACCCCCGCCGTTTTGGACAGGTAGGTGCCCGTCCGGGACACGGTGTGGGCAAAATACACCACCGAGTCGTCGGCGTTGGCCGACCGGAACCCCGCCCCGCCGTGGATGAAGTCCACGCAGGCCCGCAGGCCGGAGTTCACCTCCGCCGGGTTGGGCCCGGCCAGGACGCCGATGACCTCCCCCGCCAGGGCGGTGGAGGCGTTGGCCGACCCGGCGTACAGGGACTTGGCGTACACCACCTCCACCGCCGCCGACTTGGTGGCCTCGTCCAGGGCGCAGTAGGTCACGTCGTCGCAGTCGGCGGTGATGAGCCCAATGGAGCGATACTCCCCGGGCAGGCCCAATTCCCTGGCCAGGGTCTCGCTGACGTTGGCGATGGTGCGGGTAGCCAGCACTTTGGCCGGGATCAGATCGTCTGTCATGTCCTCACCCCTTCAAATCAATGCCGCTGGCCTTCTTGTCCAGCATGGTTTTAATCAATTCCGCAATGTGCGCCCCCGCTTCCACCGCCGTGGTGCCCCCCTTGTGGATGTTGGAGATCACCGTCCGCTTGGACTCGGGGATGCCGATGTGGGGCTTGTAGGTCAAGTAGGCGGACATGGACTCGGCGGTCACCAGCCCGGGCCGCTCCCCCACCAGCATACACACCACCTCCGCCCCGGTCAGATCCCCGATGTGGTCGGAGGCCCCCACCCGGCAGTACTTTACATAGAGCACCGGCCCGCCCTCCAGGCCGTAGGCCTTCAACCCCGCCTCCACCGCCTTCAGGCAGTCCACAGCGTTGGCCTCGATGGCGGCGGAGGATAGCCCGTCCCCCACCACCAGGGCGATTTTGGGGCTGTGTCCAAAGGTCTTTTGGATGACGGCCTGGTTTTGCTCGTCAAACCGGCGGCCCCGGTCGGGCCGGGTGAGATACTCGTCCTTGGTCTGGCACAGGGTCTGGACAGGCACAAAGCCGTTCTGGACGGCAAATTCGTCGGGCACATGGGAGAACACCGAGTCCTGGGCGGCGGCGTGGTCGGCCCGCATCCGCAGCATGGAGATGGTCTTGTACCGGGCTCCCGCCCGCCCCAGCCCCAGCCGGGCCGGGGTTTTCAATTTCAAATCCTGAAAGGCCTGGCCGCTGCGGGGGTTGTCCACCAGGTACTGCCGCCGCAGGTCGGTCTGGGTGATGTCCTCCAGGCAGCCGTCCGAACCCTCCGGGGCCGCCCGGCGGGGTGCGGCTTTGGCCGTCCCCTCTCCCGCCAGCTCCCGCACCATCCGCTCCACCAGGGAGCGCAGTTCTTTTTCTTCCATATCGTCACCTCAATCAAATCGGGCGACCGCAGGTCGCCCATACGGAGTATGGGTACAGGACGGCCTGTGGCCGCCCGCTGCCTTACCCCAGCAGCACCGAGGCGTCCCCCGCCAGAGCCGTCAGCTTACCGTTCTCCACAAAGCCCATGTCCTCCAGCCACCGCTGGAAGGGTGGAATAGCGGTGAGGCCGAAGATCTCCCGCAGGGCGGCGGTCTCGTGGAAGCCGGTGGTCTGGTAGTTGAGCATCACGTCGTCCCCGTGGGGGATGCCCATGAAGTAGTTGCACCCGGCGGCGGTGAGCAGCACGGCCAGGTCCTCGATGTCGTTCTGGTCGGCCTTCATGTGGTTGGTGTAGCAGGCGTCGCACCCCATGGGGATGCCGGTGAGCTTGCCCATAAAGTGGTCCTCCAGCCCCGCCCGGATCACCTGCTTGGAGTTGTACAGGTATTCCGGTCCAATGAAGCCCACCACCGTGTTCACCAGGTAGGGCTGGAACCGCTTGGCAAAGCCGTAGCACCGGGCCTCCATCACCACCTGGTCGGCCCCGTGGTGGGCCTCGGAACTGAGTTCGGAGCCCTGGCCGGTCTCAAAGTACATCACGTTGGGCCCCACGGCGGTACCCTCCTTCAGGGCCAGCTGCCGGGCCTCCTCAATGAGTTTGCCGTCCAGACCGAAGGCCTCGTTGCCCTTCTGGGAGCCGGCAATGGACTGGAAGATGAGGTCGCAGGGCGCGCCCTTCCGCACCGCCTCCATCTGGGTGGTGACGTGGGCCAGCACGCAGATCTGGGTGGGGATGTTCCAGCGGTTGCGAACCTCATGGAACCGATCCAGCACCCGGCGCACACTTTCCACCGAATCGTCCACCGGGTTCAGGCCCAGCACCGCATCCCCGGCGCCGTAGGTCAGGCCCTCCAGCAGGGAGGCCAGAATGCCGTCCGGGTCGTCGGTGGGGTGGTTGGGCTGGAGGCGGCAGGACAGGGTGCCTGGCAGGCCGATGGTGGTGTTGCAGTGGGCGGTGACCTTGATCTTCTTGGCCGCGTAGATGAGGTCCATATTGCTCATCAGCTTGGCTACGGCGGCGATCATCTCCGCCGTCAGCCCCCGGCTCACCCACCGGATGGCGTCCCCGTCGTGGTTTTCCGCCAACAACCACTCCCGCAGCTCAGACACCGTCCAGTTCTTGATCTGGTCGTAGATCTTCTCGTTTACGTCATCCTGGATGATGCGGGTGACCTCGTCCTCCTCGTAGGGTACGGCGGGGTTGTTGCGCAGGTCGGCCAGGGTGAGGTTGGCTACCACCACCTTGGCCGCTACCCGCTCCTCGGCGTTCTCGGCGGCGATGCCCGCCAGCCGGTCGCCTGACTTCTCCTCGTTTGCTTTGGCCAGGGCGTCTTTTACCGACTTGAATTCGTAGACATGCCCCAGCAGCTTGGTCTTGAGTATCATGTGATCGCTCCTTTGCGGCTACGATTTGTGAAATGCAAGTGTCTTGATAACGATGGGTAATACAGAACCCCCGGCTACCGGGGCCCCGATGTCGATATAGTCTCCGTTGTCCATCCCCACTCCGTCCAGGCAGAGCAGAGGGCCGGAGACCAGGGCGGCCATGGCCTGGCCCAGCACCTTGGCCTGGTCGGCCTCCACCGCCACGATGGGCACAAAGCCTGCCCGGCATAGCGGCTCGAGGCCGTCCACAATGCCCCGGGCCAGCGCTTGGATGCGGGCATAGCTGGGGTTTTGTTCTCCCCGGAGGGCCAGAGCCAGCTGCACCAGCCCGCCCTGATCGGCATACCAGCACAGTTTGTCCCGGATGGCGGTGGACAATTCCTACGCTGAGCCTGTTTCCTCCTGGGCGGTCAGCTTGAGGTTGGGGATGCTTTTCAGAGGAAAGGGGATGTCCCGGTAGAAGATGGTGGAGCCGGACAGGTCGGTGGCGTGGCTGCCCGCCCCCACCACCGTGGCCCGGATGGTCTCCCCGCCCTGGAACCGGCCCACCTGCCGGAAGGCGGAGGAGGAAGCGATGGCCTGTCCCAGCAGCACCCCGATGTCCCCGACGGCCAGCCAGTTCTCCGGTGGCTTGTCAATGCAGTCAGCTACGCCTCCGGAGAAGGACACCATCGGCACCGGCTCCGGCGTCCAGCTGGTGCCCTGGGTGAGGAAGGCGTCCAGCCTGTCCCGGCCGGGCCGCAGCCCCGCCGCCTGCTCCAGGGCCTCCACCATAGTCTGGATGACCGGCCTCAGCCCCTCTGGTGTGGCGGCCTCTCCCACCTGAGGAGTGGGACACCCGGCCCGGGTAAATACCGGAGACACATAGGTGACCCGTCCGCCCCCATCCAGCTTGATGAGCCGCCCGCCCACGTCCAGACAGCCGGTGGCGGTCAGCTCCCCGTGGGCGTATTTGGCCAGGTTGGCGGTACCACCGCCGATATCAAAGTGTAATACTGTGGTGTGATGCTCCTGGGAGTATTCGTCTGCACCCGCTCCACGGGCGGCCAGGATGGATTCCAGGTCAGGCCCGGCGGTGGCTACTACAAAGTCCCCGGCAAACTCTGACAGGGCGGAGAGCACCTCTCTGGCATTCTCCTTCCGGGCGGTCTCGCCGGTGATGATGACCGCGCCGGTGTCCACCTGGCCGGGGGAGAAGCCAGACTTGCGGTATTCCTCTGCCACGATATCCCGTACCCCGGTG
>CASEOA010000070.1 GCA_949289455.1 uncultured Eubacteriales bacterium | reverse complement strand
TCTCGGTGCGGATGGTGCAGCGGTATGTGACGGCCATCTACGAAAAGACGGGAGCCAAGTCACGCACGGGACTGCATCAGCGCTATACCCAGCACATGTTGGAAAACCGCTGAATGCTGCAAAAAACAAAACATTTTTCCCACAAAACCAGGGGGTTCGTAAATACGAACCCCCTGGTTTTTCATTTTGGCGGAAATACGGCCTGCACAAACCGGCGCGGTTGGGCTACAATGGCGACATCCAACCAAGGGAATCCGGGAGAAAGGAGGGACCTATGAGCGAGCAGAGCGCGTATCGCCTGCTGCCTTACGCCCGGCATCTGGTGAAGCTGGCCGTGTGCGATGTGCTGGAACAGGAGGGCTGCCTGGACTTTGTCCGGGAGGGGCCGGAGGGAGCCGTCCAGGCCCGCGTCACAGTCTACGGAAACCCCGGGCGGTTTTCCATCGCCGTCCGGGACGGCCCGGCGGGGACGGAGCTGTCCGTCGCCATCACGGAGCCCCGGCCGGGGCTGTCTCCGGAGGGACAGCGCCGGGCGGAGAACTACCTGGCCGACCGGGTGGAGCAGCTGATGGAAAACGAACTGCGGCTGGAGCCGCTGGAACCAGCGGAAAGGGGCACAGCATGAGGAGACGAAGCTGTGGCCGTCCGGCACAGGCCGGAGCGAACCATACAGTGAAGAAAGGAAGGAGATTCGTATGAGAACACGAACACGAAACCTGAAGCGGCTGCTGTCACTGGCGCTGTGCCTGTGCATGGTGACCGGCCTGCTGCCGGTGACCGCCCTGGCGGCGGCGGGAACATGGGCTGACCCCCACACCGCCACCATCGACCACATCGTCAACAATACAACAGGGGATGAACAGGCCAGCTCTGTATCCGCCAGCGATGATTTCAAGCTGTCGGTGAGGGGCATCACCAACCCCGCCACGGCAAAAATCTTAAGTGTATACTTTGTCACAACGGTGGGCGGAGACTTTGAAAACTACAACGAACCAACGTCGGTATTCACCCTGGAAAACGACGACGCTGTCAATATCCGCTTTGCAAACGGTCTGAAAACAGGGTATGGTAGCAGCGATTTCCTGCCGGCAGGTACCTACCATGTGCTGATTTGTGACGATCAGAATTACCCGCCTGAAACCTGGTACAACGCCGGACAGATCACCGTCACCGCAGCCACCGGCGCTCCTGCCAGTAACCCAACCATCATCACCGGGTCTCTGCCGGTGGGTTACACGGGTGAGGAATACCACTTTCAGATGGAAGCTGACCCCGGCACTGATGGCAACACCCTTACATGGAGCGCCACAGGTCTGCCCGACGGTCTGAGCATCTCGGAGGAGGGTCTCATCACCGGTAAGCCGACCGCAGCCGGTACTGCCTATGCTTACATCACGGTCACCGAGAAGGACGGCTCCGACGCCACGGTTGGCACGGCCAGCAAGGATTATCAAATCGTCATCTCGGAAAAAGCCAATATCACCGACGCGTCCCTGAATTTCCCCGAAAATTCCCCCGCCGATATGGGCGCAGTTTGGACGCTGACGCTGACCAGCGGCACCAGCGGGAACATTACCCTGCCCGTCGGCACCAGGCTGATCGTGAGCAGCACGGCAACGGACGGCGAGATGCCCACCGTATACACCGCGCGGCTGAACGACAGCAGCAGTGTATCGGCAACAATGACTGACGGCTCCTGGAGCCTTGACCTGGGCGGCAAGATCCTGAAATCCGGGGCGAATTCCATTGCCCTGCCCAATGTGAACGTGGGCGAAGACGCCCTGAATTACTCCATCCAGATGGTCGATTCGAGCGGCGCGGCCGTGAGCAATGCCTTCACCGGCACCACCCGCACGCCCACCCAGGTCCAATATACGCTGAACCTGAGCGAAACCACCGCCTCGGTCCAAGCGGGCGGAAGGCTCACCAAATCGGTCACCCTCACCCTGACCGCCAAAAATGAGAATGGTGATATCCTCGACACCGTTAACGGGTCTGTCACCGTTGAGGCCGCCCTCACCGGCGGCGGTGCGGATAAAGCCATCAAGGTGAACGGCCGCGCCACCTATCAGGCGATGGACGGGGACAAACCCCTCACAAGCGCTACCTTCCCGGTATCTCTGGTGGGGGGGTACCGGCAAGCTGAATCTGAACACCTTCCTCCCTGTGGGAAGCTATGTCCCGACTGAAAATGATACGCTGACGTTCTCGGTGGGTGATGGTGATGCGTCCGCCGAACTTACTCTGGACTGGACAGATTTGGAAACCTATGCTTACACCATCCAGGACGCTGATGGCAATGCCATCTCCGACAAAGACGCCATCGTGACCTTTGGGGGCGATGTGGTCCATCTGGACGACAATGGCAGCTTCCGGTCGGCGAGCGCCAGCGGCAAACTGGTTGTCCGCTTCAAGGATGAAGCCGACACCCGCTTTCTGTCTGCAAATGTATCTGCATCTGGAGGAACCCAAACCATCACAGTGCCGGATACGATAGAAAGAGAAGTAGCGCTCAGCTTCCGCATCAATGGAGACGAGCACACTCTGACGGACGAGCAGTTTACAGAAGTGGATCTCAGACTCTGCAGCGTGAACTATCGTTTGAACAGCGCAAATTATGATCCAGGGTCCGGCAAAGTCAGGCTGAAATTGGACGGCATCCCGAGCGATGTGGAAAGCGTTTACTTTTACGCCAATCGCCCCGCCTCTACCGAAGTGGATGCCGCCGCCTCTGGCGGCTACTCAAAAACGGCCCAGCTTGATCTCACCAGCACAGGTAACCCGCAACTGCAATTCGAATGGCTGGATAAATCCGTGATCCAGGTGGAGGTTGCCCCGGATTTCGATGCATCTTCCGTAGCCCTGGTGTTTGTCTTCCAAAAAGGTGACAATGCCGACTATGACCAGGTGGCGTGCAGATACATACCCGCGGGAGAGACGCAGAACATCGTGCTCCCCAATCCGGTTGATGTCAAGAATCCGGCTCCCTGCAAGGTGGTCGTGCTCCGTTCCTTTACCGTGCGGGGCAGTTATGACGGCTTGAGGAGTATCCAATCTTTTGCGGAACTGCAAGCGGAGGTGGACGAATCGCTTTACCAGGTGCTTGACCAGGAGATCACCGTCGCCCCGGGCCAGATCGAGACGGTCCAGCTGACGATCCCGGCGCGCACCGCCAACGAGTTCCTCTCCGACAATGTGAGCCTGGGCCTGACCGGCCCGGTGCCGGAGGCCGCCAACGATAGTGCACAAGTAAAGGTAGGCTTCTCCGTGAAGTTCGAGCCCCTGCGGCAGATGGTGGTCAAAGACCCCAATACAACAAGCGGAAGTCAGTATGCCCTTGGCCTGCGCTTCAAGGTCACAGGCAATCTGAGCTTTGCGGATCAGCCCGTCTACTATCAGGGCAAGCAGGTGGGCACCCTCGCCCTGGTGGCGGGCAGCAGTGATGAATATGAGGTCTATGTGACCGGCACCTTCGACATCGGCCGGGAGCACACCCTGACCTTTGCCGGGATCAAGACCGGCGCCGAGGACGCCGCCATCCGGTCGGCGCGGCTCGGCTACCACGAGTCCTGGGCGGCCTTTTCCACCTCCAAGGAGCTGGGCTCCCTGGCCGTCTCGTCGGATGAGATGAGCTTCCTTGCCGGTGTGGACAACAGCAACCAGATCCGGCTGTGGGGCAATACCGCGCCGGAGGCCACCATCACCTTCCGCGCCACGACCCCGGGCGCGGCGGACGGCGATGGGACAGAGGCCCCGGCGGAGACGCTGAAAATCAACAGTCAAGATACGGTCACCGCCACCGCCAACAAGGCGGGGCAGTATACCCTGACCCTTGATCCGTCAAAGATCACCTTGGACGGCGCAGCCATCCAAACCGGCGACACGCTGACCTTCACCGCGCAATGCGGCAAGGCTGAGAAATCGGTCACCTTCACCTATGAAATGGGGGAGGACATCGTCGCCAAGCTGGTCATGTACCACACCCCCATTGACCGGGTCGGGGAGGACAAGTATGTGCTCATCAGTGAGACAGAAGGCGAGCAGTCCAATTTCTTCATCCTCTGGCCGTCGATGCCCTTCCGCTTTGAGGCAAAGCTGAAAAGTGGCATTGACCCGGATCGGGTAGAGCTGCTGATGGTTCGCATGAGCGGCGTATTCGACCATAGACTGGTTCGCGAGAGCGACGTATCCAACTACGACAAGGATTTCCTGGATGTGGTGCTGACCTACAACGAAACGAAGGACATTTGGAGCGGGAACACCCATGAGAGCTGCCAACTGCTGGGGCTTCCCAGCGGCTTACTCCTGAACTCTCCAACCGCTTTCTCCGTCCAATACACCCTGCTGCCGGAGAACCCGGTAAAGAAGGAGCTGGAGTACGCCATCGGCGGCGACGGCCAGACCGTCTACTACCGGGAGGCGGGAAGCGACGCAGCCTGGACCAGGGCCACGGATAAAGATGACAGCAGTAAAAATGTCACCCTCGGTCAACCGCTGACCGAGGAGGAGACGAAGTCCCTGGGCACCGTCACCGGCAGCGTCACCGACGCCCGGGTGTGGCATAAGGACAACAAAAATCTGCAGGCGAAGGTGAACGCCGTCACCTTTGCCGGCGGCACCAGCGGCATCAAGGCCATGGAGGAGCGGACCCTGATGCTCTTCGACCCCAAGGATGAAAACGGCAAGTATATTGACAAAGATAAGGTCCCCGAGCTGCTGAAGGCAGGCTTTACTGAGACTCCGGTGCTGATCAACAACGGCGAAACCGTGGTGGGCCACACCTACACCCGCAACAAATACATCATCGATGCGCTGAATGACACTACCCTTGAGCCGGTGGAGCTCACTGAGGCGCAGCTTGTGGATCTGGTGGCCGGAGCGCTGACAAGTAATGGCGACTATGACAAGGAAAAGGCCGAGCTGATGCTGCAAATCTACGAGATCCTCACCAGCGAGTACGGCAGCTCCATCGACCGCATCACCGACCAGTACTATGTGCCGGAGGGCGAGGTGCAGCATCTGGCCACCCAGACAGAGCAGAGTGGATTGATTGCCCGGGCCGTCGACTTCTCCGGCCCCACAGCCAAGGACGGCAGCTTTGACGTGAGCCGCCCGGTGGATATGAGCGCGTGGAATGAGGCCGCCGACGCCGCGGACGCCCAGTTCCTGGCGGATCTGACCTACAATTACGGCCGGTACTATGCGGACCACACCTTTGAGTTTTCCAGCGAGGGCCTCACCATCATCAACGACGTGTCCGGGCAGGCGGAGGTCTACACCTGGCACGACGCCGCGATCAAGTTCGGCCAGGAGTTTGTCAACCAGTCGCTGAATTACGTCCAGACCCACGCCATCACCTATCTGGAGTCCCAGGGCTATCAGAATGCCGGACGCTATGTGTCCGTGGCCCAGAGCCTGGGCGAAGCCGCCATAGAGTGGAACACCTGGAACGACCTGGTCCTGCAGATCGAAATGCTGGGCCAGGACATTGTGACCCTGATCCACCCCATCAAGTACTTCGACGTGGACGGTCAGGGCCAGTCCTATCCGGTCTACGACTTTGAGAACTACAGCGACGAGTACCTGGCCATGAGTCCCAAGCAGCGGGAGGCCGCCATGAATCTCTATGAGGAGTATAAGCTGCAGTTCCCCGTTGAGATGCACGTGGACCACGCGATCATGAGCGCCGCCGATATGGTCTGCGACTACTTCGGCGGAGAACTGGGGCCCATCAACAACGTGATGAGGCTGTGCAACGTCCCCACCGCCCAGGAGGTGCTGCAGATCCAGTACGAGATGTACGTCTCCCGGCTGCAGTTTATGGCCGATAAGTATCTGGCCGTCTATGAGCAGATCATGAAAAAGCCCATCAAGGTCAAGATCGACCCCTCCGGCTTCGTCTATGAGGGGGTCACCGACAAGCGCCTGGAGGGCGTGACGGCGGAGATCTGGAAGGCTGACGATTCAAGTGGCAAAAATGCCGTCATCTGGAGCGAAAGTGACGCTGCTGAGTACGGCGAGGTCAACACCATCACCACCGGCCCCAACGGCTACTACGCCTGGAACGTCCCCGAGGGCTGGTGGCAGGTCCGCCTGAGCAAGGATGGCTATACCTCCGTCCAGAGCGACTGGCTCCCGGTGCTGCCGGTGCAGACCGATGTGAACCTGAACATGGTAAGCAATACCCCGCCGACGGTGGCCTCCACGGAAGTGGTGGATGGCCAGCTGGTCATTACCTTCACCCAGGCCATCCAGGTCAGCGAGGCCAGCAAAATCACCCTGCTGGCCGGCGGCCGGGACGTCGCGGCCACGGTCACCCCTGTCCACGAGGAGAACGGGCTCTCCCTGGCCTTTGTAGTGGAACCCGCCTCGGGCGGCTACAGCGCCGGCACGGGCTATGTTGTCCAGGCGGCAGCCGGCATCACAGCCTATAATGATCAGACTCTGGCAGCTGCTTACACCTCCCAATCCATTGTGGTGGTACAGCCCGGCGGCAACGATCCCGGCACCAACCCCGGCTCCGGCGGCGGCGGAACTGTCACCTATGCGGTGAGCGTTCCCGAAGCGACCACCGGCGGGTCTGTGACCGTCTCCCCCAAGAACGCCGCCAAAAACGCCACCGTTACCATCACGGTGAAGCCCGACGAGGGCTATGAGCTGGACAAGCTCACCGTCACCGACAGCAAGGGCAAAGAGGTGGCACTGACGGATAAGGGGAATGGCAAATATACCTTTACTATGCCGGGCTCCAATGTGAAGATCGAAGTCTCCTTCAAGGAGATCGCGGAGCAGGTGACCAACCCCTTCGCCGACGTCTACGAGAGCGACTACTACTATGACGCGGTGCTGTGGGCGGTGGCAAACGGCGTCACTGCCGGCACAAGCGCCACTACTTTCAGCCCCAACGCTCCCGTGACCCGGGCTCAGATGGTGACCTTCCTGTGGCGGGCCTACGGCTCCCCCAAGGCCACCGGTAGTAACCCCTTTGCTGATGTCAGCGCCGACGCCTGGTACTACGATGCGGTGCTGTGGGCGGTGGCAAATGGCGTCACTGTGGGCACCAGCGCTACCACCTTCAGCCCGGACGCCCCTGTGACCCGCTCTCAGGCAGTCACCTTCCAGTGGCGGGCGGCGGGCTCCCCGGTCGTCGCTGGAGACAGCTTTGACGATGTGGCGGCAGACGCCTACTATGCCGGCGCCGTCACCTGGGCGGTGGCAAATGGTATCACGAATGGCACCGGCGGCAACAAATTCAGTCCCGAGGTGACCGTGACCCGCGCCCAGGCTGTCACCTTCCTGTGGAGAGAACTGGCCTGAGCCGGTGAGCACAGGAAGCCAAAACAAACGGCGGGAGGGACCGGCATCGTCCGGTCCCTCCCTGCTATACAAGAATCTTACAGGCGGCGGTTTGAGTACCAGGGCATGCTCTTTCTCCAACAAGAGAGCGTTCCCAAAGGTTCTGGCTTATTTGCATACATCATAGGAGGGCTGAAATTAGCACAATGAATCAATCATATTGGCTTCGCTGTCCAGTTTGCGGGGAACGTTCAAAAACAAAAGTGTATGCAGATACCGTACTGGTCAGGTTTCCGCTGTACTGTCCCAGATGTAAAAAGGAATGCCGAGTAGATGTTGTACAACTGAAAATGATTTTGAGCAAGGAGCCAGACGCTTAAAGCGCAGAGCCTGCTGCCCTATAAATAGGGTCGCAGGCTCTTTTTTTATTTGGATCACTATTTGATTTGTATGTACTGTTCCGAGCGCAAAGCCTCCAACACGGCCTCTATAACAGGGATCAGCGCGGTTGCCTCTTGCTCGGAACAGTTCTCCAGCAAACAGCGAAGCCGGATGATCACAGGGTTTTCGCATTGCAGTTCGGGATAAAAAATTTCATTCGCATCTATGCGGAGTGTACGGATAAAGGGCCAGAGCACCTCTAACTTTGGATTTGCCCTGTAGTTTTCTATGTTGACCACCGTGCGGACATCAATATTTGACTCTTCCGCCACACGGCTTTGTGTCCAACCAAGCCCATTGCGCGCCTCTCTGGCGGCATCGCCAAGGATTTTTGAAAAATCACGCACTGCAGTTCACCTCGAAGTGATTTTACAATGCTTTCCGCTGCATGAAAATGTACCGCAATACTCGCTTTCAGCGAACGCTAATACCTTCCATCCCTATGGTAACTTCACAACTTTGTTCGGCGGCACAAGGATGCTCCCATGTCCGGGTTGCGCCTATGTGACGGCCGCTAACGCGGGAAAGGAAATATCATGATGCACTTGGGTCCATGACGGCGTTAAGAAGTTCCTGCGCCTACCGGCGCACTGCACATATACAGAACATAAGACAACGAGGGACGAGCTCCTCAAACAGGGGCCGGAGCATAGTGCCGGGAAGGACCAGCATGACCGGAACGGCATCTCCCTCCGCGGACTTCTTAATGCTGTAGCTCGTGCCGCCGGTTTTGTGCCCGTATGCAAAATCGGCGGTTTTGTTCTGCTTTATCGGCACACGGTAGGGTGCCGCGGACCTCCGCTTCTGAAATTTGGACTTTACAAAATTTCAGAAGAATGGAGGAACCATCGTGGGATTCCACTACGCCAAAGAAAAGGCAAAATTTGATCGTGAATGGTGCAAGCTTCGCAAGTTATATGAGCAGGCAGGTATGAGCGAATCCGCTATTGATGAAATTTACACCTATGACTGGCGCTGCTTCTGCTCCCAGCGCACCTATGAGAACCGAACGCAGCCTCTGCCTGATCTGTACATATCGGATGAGGGGCAGAGCGTGCGGTCTGAGCCCTTCCCAAAAAAACGGACATGAAAATGCCGAAAAAAACGGAATGAATCGTTGAGTTTCTGCGAGATGCTCGTTCATGCTGCCTGAGCCGCCAGGAGGTTGGCCTCAAACTGCGATGGAGACAGCCAATCCAGGG
>CASEOA010000069.1 GCA_949289455.1 uncultured Eubacteriales bacterium | reverse complement strand
TCTGAATGTCCTCCCTTTGCTATTGTTTGTGCAGTTGGCAGACCGCACTTCTATTATAGCAAAGGGAGTTTTTTTATCATTTTCATCGCCATAGGCTTTTTTGAACCACTCGCCTAGCGAGTGGTTTTCTTTATACAAAAAGGCCCGTCGCAGAATGAAAATATTCTGCGACGGGCTCTTTTTCTATGGCGTGGGCCGGAGCAGCTGCTTGGAGGCCCTTAGAGCGGGGATGAGGGTAATGGCTTCGGTGAGGGGGAAGGCCAGCCAGATGCCGGTGGTCCCGAAGAGCATTGCCATCACCAGCACCATTGCCACGATGCCCACTCCGCCCCGGAACAGGGAGAGGAGGAAGGAGGCCCGGGGCTGCTCGGCGGCCCCCAGGCAGGCGGCGGCGATGATGTTGGGCCCGGCGAAGAGGAAGCCGGTGAAGTACAGCTTCAAGCCCTCCTGGGCCATAGCGGCCAGCAGGGGGTCATTGTCCCGGTTAAAGAGGGAAGCCAGGGGCCCGGCGGCAAAACAGGCCAGCAGGGCCAGGCACAGCCCGGCAGCCAGGGCGGTGCCCAGGGCCAGACGGAAGAGCTTGGCCACCTGGGCCCGGTCCCCCCGGCCCCAGGCCTGGCTCACCAGGGGCTGGGCCCCCTGGGACAGGCCGGTGAACAGGGCCAGGGCCATAAGGGCTAGGTTGGCCACCACCCCGTAGGCCGCCACCCCAATGGTGCCTGCCGCACGGAGCATAAGAATATTATACACAGCGATGACCATGCAGGAGGTGAACTCGTTGACAAAGGCTGCGCTGCCCAGCCCTGCCATGTCCCCCAGGGCCCGCAGGGGGGCGGAGGGGGACACCGGGCGGAAGTGGTTCCGGCCGGTGAGCACATGGAGGGAGGACAGGCATAGGCCGATCACCGGGGCAGTGCCGGTGGCAAGGGCAGCGCCGAAAATGCCCAGATCCAGGGGGAAGAGGAAGAGGTAGTCCAGCACGATGTTGGCCAGACTGCCGGTAAGCATGGCAACCATAGCCAGCTTGGGGTTGCCGTCGTTGCGGACAAAGGCGATCATCACCTGGTTGAGGAGAAAGCAGGGGGCAAACATCATCACCGTGCGCAGGTATACGGCGCAGAGAGGGAGGGCGTCCCCCTCTGCCCCCAGCAGCCCGGCGATAGGGCCGGCGGCAAAGGCTCCCAGCAGAGCCAGCGCCACACCCAGGCCCAGCCCCCATAGCAGGGCCATGGTAAAGGCCCGGTGGGCCCGTTCATGGTCCTCCTGGAACCGGCAGATGGAGTACCGGGTGGCGCCCCCCATGCCCAGCAGGATGCCCAGGCCGTTCACCAGCCCGAACACCGGAATGGCCAGGTTGAGGGCGGCCAGGCCGTCGGCCCCCAGCCGGTTGGCTACACAATAGGTGTCCGCCATGATGTAGCCGGACAGGCCCAGAGCCCCCAGCATGTTGAGTGAAATATATTTGAAAAAGGTCTTTTCCACAGGCGTTCCTCCTGTTCCGCCGGAAAAAACGTGCCTGACCTGTCCATTCAAAGACCTACGGGACAGATTCAGGCACGTTTACAGCGCCCCCCCGGTGGAGGACGGTAACGGCATTCCATTGTGGAACCCAGCATAGCAGAGGGCGGGACAAATGTCAACCCCCGGCGGCCTGCCTCATTCTTCCGCCAGTTTGTCCCGGAGGACCTGGTTGACCACCGCCGGAGCGGCCTGCCCCTTGAGCTGGCGCATGACCTGGCCCACCAAATAGCCAAAAGCCTTTTCCTTGCCCGCCTTGAAGTCGGCCACCGACTTTTCGTTGGCGGCAAGTACCTGCTCCACCACCGAGGTTACCAGGCCGGTGTCGGACACCTGCTCCAGACCGTGGGCCTTCACATAGGCGTCCACGTCCCCGTCGGTCTCAAACACTGCCTCAAAGACCTTGACAGCGGTGTTGCGGTTGAGCTTGCCCTCCTGCACCAGGGCGATGAGCCGGGCCAGGGTGGGGGGCGTCAGGGCCATGTCTTTGGCCTCCAGACCGTGGGCGGAGAGCTGGCCCAGCACCTCTCCCATGATCCAGTTGGCGGCCTGCTTGGGCGGGGCGCCCAGGGCCACCACAGCCTCGAAGAAGTCGGCCAGGGCCTTTTGGCTGGTGATCATCTGGGCGTCGTAGGCAGGCAGGCCCCACTGGGCCTGATAGCGGGCCTGCTTGGCGGGGGCCAGCTCGGGCTGGGCGGCGCGCAGCTGCTCCAGGTAGTTCTCGCTGAGCTCCAGGGGCGGGATGTCCGGCTCGGGGAAGTAGCGGTAGTCCTGGGCATTCTCCTTGGAGCGCATGGCGTAGGTGGCGTCCTTATTCTCGTCCCAACGGCGGGTCTCCTGCACCACCCGCTTGCCCTCTTCAATGAGCTCAATCTGCCGCCGGGTCTCATAGGCGATGGCCCGGGAGATGGCCTTGAAGGAGTTCAGGTTTTTCATCTCGGTGCGGGTGCCAAACTCCTGGGAGCCCGCCGGGCGCACCGACAGGTTCACGTCGCACCGCAGAGAGCCCTCCTGCATCTTGCAGTCGGAGACCTCCAGGTATTGCAGGGTGGAGCGCAGCCACTCCAGGTAGGAGATGACCTCCTCTGCCGAGCGGAAGTCGGGCTCGGTGACGATCTCGATGAGGGGCACGCCGCAGCGGTTATAGTCCGCCTTGGTCTGGTCCAGCCAGGGGTCGTGGATCAGCTTTCCCGCGTCCTCCTCCATGTGGAGCTCATGGATGCGGATGGTCTTGCCCCCGCCGATGTCCACCGCCCCGTCGTGACAGATAGGCAGATAGAGCTGGGAGATCTGGTAGGCCTTGGGCAGGTCGGGGTAGAAGTAGTTTTTCCGGTCGAACTGGCTGCGGCGGCTGACCTGACAGTTGAGGGCCAGCCCGGCCTTGACGGCAAACTCCAGCACCTTCTCGTTGAGCACCGGCAGAGCGCCCGGCATTCCGGTGCACACCGGGCAGCAGTGGGTATTGGACTCCCCGCCGAAGGCGGTGGTGCAGGAGCAGAAAATTTTGGTTTTGGTGGCCAGCTCCACGTGGGTCTCCAGACCGATGATGGTTTCCCAGGTCATTCAAATCCCTCCTTCCGCGTGATGACCTTCCCCCCACAGGGGGGAAGGTGGCCCGCAGGGCCGGATGAGGGGGCCCGCCGGTGCCAGTCGGTCTCCAGCTGGAAGGCGTGGGCCCCGTTGAGCACCATCCCGTCGCCCAGAGCGGGGCCGATGAGCTGGGCCCCGATGGGCAGCCCCTGGGCATCAAAGCCACAGGGCATGGACAGGGCGGGCAGCCCCGCCAGGTTCACCGACACGGTGTAGATGTCGCTGAGGTACATCTTCAGCGGGTCGGACAGGCTCTCTCCCAGTTTGGGGGCGGTGGTGGGGGCCACCGGGGTGAGGAGCAGGTCGTATTTGGTAAAGGCCTCGTCGAAGGCCTGTTTGATGACCGCCTTCACCTGGAGGGCTTTTTTGTAGTAGGCGTCGTAATAGCCCGAGGACAGCACGAAGGTGCCCAGCAGAATCCGCCGCTTTACCTCGGCCCCAAAGCCCTGGGTGCGGGTCTTGCGGTACAGGTCGGTGAGGTCCTCATAGCCCGACCCCCGCCAGCCGTACTTCACCCCATCGAACCGGGACAGGTTGGAGGAGGCCTCGGCGGCGGCGATGATATAGTAGGTGGGCACCACATACTCCATGACGGGGAGGGTGAACTCCTCCACCTCCGCCCCCCGGGCTTTCAGCACGTCGGCGGCGGCCAGCACGGCGGCGCGTACCTGGCCGTCCAGGCCGTCCCCGAAGCAGTCCACCGGCAGGCCGATCTTCTTCCCCCGCAGATCGCCGGTGAGGGAGGCCAGCAGGGTTCCGGCGGGGAAGTCCAGGCTGGTGGAGTCCCGGGGGTCTCTGCCCTGAATCAGGTCCAGCACCGCGGCGCAGTCGGCGGCGGACCGGGCGATGGGGCCCATCTGGTCCAGGGAAGAGGCGTAGGCGATGAGTCCGTACCGGGACACGGTGCCGTAGGTGGGCTTCATGCCGGTGACTCCGCAGTAGGCGGCGGGCTGGCGGATGGAGCCGCCGGTGTCCGAGCCGATGGCGTACCACACCTCCCCGGCCGCCACGGCGGCGGCGGCCCCGCCGGAGGAGCCGCCTGCCGCCCGGGACAGGTCCCAGGGGTTTTTCACCGGGCCGTAACAGGAGGTCTCCGAGGTGGAGCCCATGGCGAACTCGTCCATGTTCAGCTTGCCCATGGACACCGCCCCGGCGGCGGACAGCCGCTCCACCACGGTGGCGTCGTAGCAGGGAACAAAGCCCTCCAGGATTTTGGAGGCGCAGGTGGTGGACATCCCGCTGGTGCAGATGTTGTCCTTATAGGCCATGGGCACCCCCGCCAGAGGAGAGACGGACAGTCCGGCGGCAGGGGTGGGCTGGGCCACAAAGGTAAAGGCGTTGTTGGCGGGCTGGGCGGCGGAAATCCTGGCGGCAGCGGCGTCCACGGCCTCCTGCCAGGTGACCTCGCCGGTGCGGAGCTTTTGGGCCAGCTCCAGGGCAGTCAGTTCATACAGTTCCATCTCAGCCACCTCACTCTACCGCCTTGGGCACCAGGAAGGCTTGCCCGTCAGAGGCCGGGGCCCCGGCCAGCAGGGCCTCCCGGTCAAAGGACGGGGCCACTTCGTCGGCCCGCAGGACGTTTTTGACAGGAAACACGTGGCTGAGGGGCTCCACATCGGCGGTGTCCAGGGTGTTGAGCACGTCCATATAGGCCACAATGCGCTCCAGCTCGGCAGCCATGGCCGCCCGCTCCTCCTCCGGCAGCTGGAGCCGGGAGAGCTGGGAGATATAGTCCACCAGTTCTTCGGTGATTTTCATAGCGATCCTCCTTATGGAACACGTTGCAAGATGGGAGACCTTCCCCCCACAGGGGGGAAGGTGCCCCAGTGCGCACACTGGGGCAGATGAGGTGGAGGCCCACCCGTCCCCCGCCGCAGGAACAAGACCCCGCCGGGGCAGGCCCCCTGTTGGTGGGGGCTGGAAGGCTGTCCCCAAGCTGGGCAGGGCGGCGAGCATAAGGGGGCTGCGGAGTGTCGTCTCCGGTGGACCGGACGCAAGCGCCAGGGCG
>CASEOA010000068.1 GCA_949289455.1 uncultured Eubacteriales bacterium | reverse complement strand
GACTGCCCTGCTCAGTCCGTTGGGACACATAGCGGTACAGATCTGGCTGGATCTTCCAAATCACAATGAAGCCATAATGCTGGACAAATTTGTGGTGATGCCCAATCACGTCCACGGAATCGTCCGTCTGCTTCCGCCTTGCGTAGGGGCGGGTCCCAGACCCGCCCGTCCCACGTTGTCTGAGATCATCCGGCAGTTCAAAGGGTTTTCTGCCCGCAGGATCAATCAGTACCGGGAGACGCCGGGCGCTCCCATCTGGCAGCGCTCCTTCCACGACCACATCATCCGCAATGAGCCCGACTATCTGCGCATTTGGCAATATATTGACACCAATCCCCTGAAATGGGAGCAGGACAGGTATTACACGCCCTTGGTTCCCCATGCCCTGCAAATCTGAAAAGCGAGGTTTTTGTCATGAAATACGTTACTTTGGGCAAAACTGGTCTCAAGGCCGCCGTGGTGTCCTTCGGCGGCATTCCCATCCAGCGTTCCGATGCTGCCAACACGAAAGCGGTGGTGGACAAGCTGGAGCAATACGGCATGAACTACATCGACACAGCCCGGGGCTACACCGTGTCCGAGGAATACCTGGGTGCCGCCCTGGAGGGCCGCCGGGACAAGTTCATCCTGGCCACCAAGTCCATGGCCCGGGACAAAGAAAGCATGGCCCGGGACATTGAGACCAGCCTGAAGAACCTGCGCACCGACCACATCGACGTCTACCAGATCCACAACCTGCCCATGGGCCAGATCGACCAGGTCTTTGGCCCCGGCGGGGCCTGGGAGGCCCTGGAGGAGGCCAAGGCCGCCGGGAAGGTGGGCCACCTGGGGGTCACCGCCCACAACGTGGATGCTCTGGCCAAAATGGTGGAGCTCCACGGGGACAAGATCGAAACCGTTATGTTCCCTTACAACATCGTGGAGAACCAAGGGGTGGAGACCCTCCAGAAGGCCAAGTCCCTGGGCATCGCCACCATCGCCATGAAGCCCCTGGCCGGGGGCAACCTGGAGGACTGGGAGCTGGCCCTGAAGTACATCGCCGCCTCCGGGGTCATGGACATCTCCATCCCCGGCATGGGCTCCCCCGAGGAGGTGGAGCGCAACGCCGCCGCCGCGGAGCACTTCGGCCCCCTGACCCAGGAGGACCTGGATAAGTGCGAGGCCATCCGCAAGGAGCTGGGCACCCAGTTCTGCCGCCGGTGCGGCTACTGCGCCCCCTGCCCCAACGGCATCGACATCCCCGGCTGCTTCCTGATGGCCAACTACGCCCGCCGGTACGGCCTGGGCGACTGGGCCAAGGCCCGGTACGACGCCATGCAGTATCATGCCGGCTCCTGTGTCCAGTGCGGGGCCTGCGAGAAGCGCTGCCCCTACAACCTGCCCATCCGGGACATGCTGGAGGGGGTCGCCAAGGTATTCGGCTACTGATCAATTAAAGGAGTTCCTCACTTATGCTGGATCATATTTCCGTCAAAGGCGCCCGGGCCAACAACCTGAAAAACATCGACGTGGACATCCCCCGGGACAAGCTGGTGGTGCTCACCGGCCTGTCGGGCAGCGGCAAGTCCTCCCTGGCCTTTGACACCATCTACGCCGAGGGGCAGCGCCGGTATGTGGAGTCCCTGTCCTCCTACGCCCGGATGTTTCTGGGGCAGATGGAGAAGCCCGACGTGGACTACATCGACGGCCTCTCCCCCGCCATCTCCATCGACCAGAAAACCACCTCCAAAAACCCCCGGTCCACCGTGGGCACCGTCACCGAGATCTACGACTACCTGCGGCTGCTGTGGGCCCGGGTGGGCACCCCCCACTGCCCCAAGTGCGGCAAGGAGATCAAGCAGCAGACCATCGACCAGATCATCGACCAGGTGATGGCCCTGCCGGAGGCCACCCGCATTCAGGTGATGGCCCCGGTGGTACGGGGCAAGAAGGGTACCCACCAAAAGATCTTTGAGGACGCCCGGAAGTCTGGCTATGTCCGCTGCCGGGTGGACGGCTCCCTGTACGACCTCACCGAGACCATCGAGCTGGACAAGAACAAAAAGCACAACGTGGAGATCGTGGTGGACCGTCTGGTCATCAAAGCCGATATCGCCCGTCGGCTCACCGACAGCGTGGAGGTGGCCTCCAATCTGGCGGGTGGCTTGGTGGTGGTGAACATCGTGGGAGAGGACAAGGATATCCTGTTCTCCCAGAACTACGCCTGCGAGGACTGCGGCATCTCCATCGAGGAGCTGTCCCCCCGGATGTTCTCCTTCAACAACCCCTTTGGGGCCTGCCCCACCTGCACCGGCCTGGGGGCCCAGCTGAAGGTGGACCCCGACCTCATCATCCCCAATAAGGACCTGTCCATCCTGGAGGGGGCCATCACCGCCTCGGGCTGGAACAACATCAAAGGGGATAGTATCTCCCGGATGTACTTTGACGCCCTGGCCAAGAAGTACGGCTTCAAGCTCACCACACCGGTGAAGGACCTGTCCCCGGAGGTGGTGGACATTATCCTCTACGGCACCAAAGGGGAAAAGCTGAAGCTGACCTACGACCGGGCCAACGGCCACGGCACCCTGATGCAGCCCTTTGAGGGCATCATCAACAACCTGGAGCGCCGCTACAAGGAGACCCAGTCCGACGCCATGCGCCGGGACCTGGAGGATTGCATGAGCCAGCGGCCCTGCCCTGACTGCGGCGGCAAGCGGCTGCGGAAGGAGGCCCTGGCGGTCACCGTGGGGGGGCTCAATATTGACGATTTCTGCCGGAAATCGGTGACCGAGGCCCTGGACTTTATCGAACACCTGGAGCTGTCCGAGCAGAAAATGCGCATTGCCGACCGGATTTTGAAGGAGATCCGCGGCCGGCTGGGCTTCCTCCAGAGCGTGGGGCTGCAATACCTGACCCTGAGCCGGGCGGCGGCCACCCTGTCCGGCGGGGAGAGCCAGCGCATCCGGCTGGCCACCCAGATCGGCTCCTCCCTCATGGGGGTGCTCTATATTCTGGACGAGCCCTCCATCGGTCTCCACCAGCGGGACAACGACAAGCTGTTGGCCACCCTGAAGCACCTGCGGGACCTGGGCAACACCCTGCTGGTGGTGGAGCACGACGAGGACACCATGCGCCAGGCCGACTATATTGTGGACATCGGCCCCGGCGCCGGGGTCCACGGGGGCCAGGTGGTGGCCTGCGGCACCTGTGAGGAGATCATGAACACCCCCGGCTCCATCACCGGGGACTACCTCTCCGGCCGGAAACAGATCCCCGTCCCCCCGGAGCGCCGCCCCGGCAACGGGAACTTCCTCACCGTCCGGGGCGCGGCGGAGAACAACCTGCAAAACGTGGACGTGTCCATCCCACTGGGTACCTTTACCTGCGTCACCGGCGTGTCGGGCAGCGGCAAGTCCTCCCTGGTCAACGAGATCCTGTACAAGCGGCTGGCCTGTGACCTG
>CASEOA010000067.1 GCA_949289455.1 uncultured Eubacteriales bacterium | reverse complement strand
GTGACCGCCCCCACCACCTTGCCGTCCTGGAGAATTTGGCTGCCGCTCATGCCCTGGACAATGCCGCCGGTGGCTTCCAGCAGCCTGGGATCAGTAATTTTCAGCATGAGATTGCGGGTATCTCCCTCTTTTTGGGGAAAGATACGGGTGATCTCAATTTCATAGTCCTCTACCTGGTCCCCGGACACATTGGTGCGTACCACGGCAGCTCCGGTCTTTACCTCATTCCGGCTGGCCACCGGCATGGGCTCCAGCCCGGCGGTAAGGGCGTCGTCCTCCATCTGCCCAAACACGCCGCCGCCGGTATTCGCCCACAGAGTGCCCAGATCCCGCTCGGTCTGAAAGACTCCGTGGAGCTGGCCCGGATCGCCCTCCTGCCCCTTCTGCACATCGGACACCTGGGCGTACAGAATGGAGCCGGTCTGGAGGGGCATGAGCCGGGCGGTATCCACATCGTTGATGCCGTGGCCCAGGGCCCCGAACAGGCCGCTCTCCGGCTCCCAGAAGGTGACGGTGCCGATGCCCGCCATGGAATCCCGAATCCAGGCCCCCAGCTTGTACTGGCCGTCATCGGCACACTTGACGGCGTTGGCGGTAAACTGGATCTGCTTGTCGTCCCGCAGCGCCCGGATGCTCATGGCCCCATCTCCCGCCTGCTGGAGGGCCGCCTGGACTTCCTCAATGCTGTCCACCTCGGTCTGGTTGATGTGGGTGATAATATCCCCCTCTTTCAGCCCACAGTCCTTAGCGGGGGTACAGCTGCCCTGGCCGCCGCTGACCTGGCCCAGGCCCACCACCATTACGCCGTCGGAAAACAGCTTGATACCCACCGCCCGTCCGATGGGCACCACTTCCGTCACCGGCTCCGCTGCTCCGGCAGGTTGAAGGCCGGACATCCACCACACCAGTACCGCCGCCGCCAGCAGCGCCACCCAGGGCCTGAGCTTGGGTTCTTCCTTTGCCATGCCGCTTCCACACTCCTTTCTCAAACGCGGATGTTTCCCGCGTCTGCTTTTAATATGGCCCTTATGGCTGTCCGTCACCCTGGCAATCCCATTCTCCATTGGATTGGCGGACGTCCCCAAACCCCGACGGCGGAAGATTCCCCGTTTTATTCCCCCAGATTTCTCCCCGCCTGCCCCCTTTTTCTATGGCGGAAGGATCTCCCAGGTCTGATTTGCCCCACTCTGCATATCCTGTTAACAACAAAGGCAAAGGAGGGTAGGCAATGTCACGCCTGAACAAAACCGAGCTGCTGGTCTTTGTGCTGACTGCCGCCGCCGGGACCGGCCTCCACTTTCTCTATTCCCAATTTCCCTGCGTCCTCACCGCCCTCATCGCCCCGGTGAACGAGAGCCTGTGGGAGCACGTCAAGCTGTTGTACTGGCCCTGCCTGCTGGCCGGGCTTTTCCTCCACCGCAGGCGGCCAGACCTGCTGGGCCAGCGGGCCTTTGCCCTGCTGGTGGTATCCGTCGGAATGCTGGTCATTGCTTACATCTACCACATTCTGCTCCAGGGCAGCTCCATGCTCTTCGACATCGGCCTGTACCTGGCCATGACTGCCCTCTTTTTCCTGCTGCCCCATCTGCTGCGCCAGCCCTTCTGGCAGGCCGCCCAAGAGCTGCTGGTCCTGCTGGCGGCTGCCCTGGGGCTTGCCACCCTGCTGTTTACCTTTTTCCCGCCGCCGTTCCTTCTCTTTGCCGACCTGTCCGGCGCCTCCGCCTGGGCCACCCTGCCCTGCTGAACCATGAGCCTGTCGCAACAGTGCGCGACAGGCCCATTTTACCTGCATTTTACCAGTCTTTTTTTACTTGTTTGTCCACTTTATCCACTTTTTACACCAGAGCATCTTGCACACCCTCCGCCAGTTTGATACTATAGAGATGCCCTATGCTGTCCCGATTACCCGGGACACATTATAGAAAAGGTGGAAAGATCTATGAAGAAACAAACACACAAGATATTGTCCCTGTTCCTATCCCTGACCATGGCAAGCGGCCTGTGTCTGCCTGCCATGGCTGCCGGTGAGGAACCCGAACCGGCGGAGGACGGTATCGTGGTACTCTACACCAACGACGTCCACTGCACCAGCGACGACGGCAACTCCTATGCCGCCATTGCCTCTTACAAGGCCGAAATGGAAGCTGACTACGGCGCCGATTCCGTGACACTGGTGGACAACGGCGACGCCATCCAGGGCGCCGCCCTGGGCGCCCTGTCCAAGGGCAGCTGGATCGTGGACATCATGAACTATGTGGGCTATGACCTGGCCATTCCCGGCAACCATGAGTTTGACTTCAAAATGGACACATTCCTGGACATCGTCACCAACCAGGCCCAGTACACCTACTTGAGCTGCAACTTCCTGGACGACCAGGGGCAGCCGGTGCTGGACCCCTGGACCATGGTAAGCTACGGCGATGTGGATGTGGCCTATGTGGGCATCTCTACCCCCGAGACCCTGACCAAGTCCGCCCCCGCCTACTTCCAGAACGAGGACGGGGAGTACATCTGGGGCTTTTGCCAGGGCGGGGATGGCCAGGATCTGTATGACCAGGTCCAGGCCACCGTGGACGCCGCCCGGGAGGCCGGGGCCGACTATGTGGTAGCCCTGGCCCACCTGGGCGAGGACCTCCAGAGCTCCCCCTGGATGTCCACCCAGGTCATCGCCAACACCACCGGCATCGACGTGGTGTTGGACGGCCACTCCCACACGGTGGAGCCCTCCAAGGTGGTGGAGAACGCCGACGGTGAGGAGGTTCTCCTCAGCCAGACCGGCACCAAGGCTGAGAACATCGGCAAGCTGACCATCTCCGAGGACGGCACCATGACCACCGAGCTGGTGGCCCTGGCCGACGTGGACACCGACTCCCAGGCCTACCAGGACGCCTCTGCCTTCATTTCCGGCATTCAGGAGCAGTACACCGCCATGACCGAGGAAGTGGTGGCCACCTCCCAGGTAGACCTCACCGTCAACGACCCCGTCACCGGAGAGCGGGCGGTCCGCTCCGCCGAGACCAACCTGGGCGACCTGTGCGCCGACGCCTACCGGATCATGCTGGGGGCTGACATCGGCTGGATCAACGGCGGGGGCGTCCGGGCCGACATTGCCGCCGGCGACGTGACCTACGGCGACATTATCGCCGTCCACCCCTTCGGCAACATGGTCTGCCTGGTGGAAGTCACCGGCCAGCAGATTCTGGACGCTCTGGAGCTGGGCTCCATGTATGTGGGCGCCGCTGAGAACGGCGGCTTCCTCCAGGTCTCCGGCCTGACCTACACCATCGACACCTCCATTCCCTCCACCGTGGAGCTGGATGACACGGGAAGTTTTGTCCAGGTGACCGGCGACCGCCGGGTGAGCAACGTCCAAGTGCTGGACAGCGAGACCGGCGCATATGCCCCTATTGACCCGGCCGCCACCTACTCTCTGGCCTCCCACAACTACATGCTCAAGGACGGCGGCGACGGCTACGCCATGTTCGGCGCCAAAAACATCACCATCCTCCAGGACGAGGTCATGGTGGACAATGAGATGCTCATCAACTACATCAAGGACGAGCTGGGCGGCGTCATCGGCGACACCTACGCCGATCCCTGCGGCCAGGGCCGCATCACCATCCGCTATGCCGACGCCGACTTCTCTGCCTGGTACGGCGAGGCCGCGCGGTACGCCATCTCCAAGGGCGTAATGAGCACCACCAACGGCTCCGATTTCAGCCCCACCCATGAGATCACTCTGGCCACCATGTATCAAGTGCTGTACAACCTGGCGGGCAATCCCGACGTGGAGACCCCCACCGTCACCGACACCGCCGGCATGTGGTATGACGACTGCGTGAACTGGGCCGCCTCCATGGGCCTGTACGAGAGCACCCAGTTCGGTCAGGACCACGCCATCACCCGGGCCCAGACCGCCCACATCATTGCCACCGCCGCTGCAGCTGCGGGCTTCCCCGCCTCCGGAACCAGCGCCGGCCTGGAAGAGGCCCCCGACTATGCCGACATCCCCGCCGAGTACCTGTCCGGCGTGACCTACTGCTACAAAGCCGGTATCATGGTGGGCGACGACGCGGGCCGCCAGATGCCCAACAACACCCTGACCCGGGCTGAGCTTGCGCAGATCCTGTTCAATCTGTCCCAGCTGGTCAAGTAAAGCCCGCTAAATTGCACAACCGGGGCGCGCCATTGCGGCGCGCCCCGGTTTGTTGCGTTCAGTCCTCTTTATACTGCTTCAGAGCCTGGGCCAGCTGATCCGGACAGGAGGTGGACTTGAATCCACAGCGGATTCCCTCCAGCCGCCGGATGGCCTCGGCCACCTCCATGCCCTCCACCAGGCGGGAAATTCCCTGAAGGTTGCCGCTGCATCCGCCCTGGACCTGGAGGGACTGGATCACGCCCTTCTCCACCTCTACCCGCATGCGGGCGGAACAGACCCCTCTGGGCCGATAATCAATGGTCATAGTTCTTCTCTCCTTTTTCTTCCTGTAGACCGGTGAAATCATACCACATTTCTGCCAGGATTGCAATTCGCAACAAGGGTGTGATATAATAGCCGCAGCGCGGCTGCTCAGGCCGTCAAAAGGGCTGTATGGCACCACGGCTGGGAATCACCGGTGTCCCACCACCGAGAAGGGAGGCGTGTACCTTGGCACCCAGTACCAAGCTGGCTCTGGCTACTTCGCTGCGCCGGCTGCTGCAAAAAAAGTTTCTGGACGACATCACCGTAAAGGAACTGGTAGAGGACTGCGAGGTGAACCGCCAGACCTTCTACTATCACTTCCAGGATATCTATGACCTGCTCCACTGGTTTCTGGAGCATGAGACCCAGCAGGCCCTCCAGGAGGCGGACACGTGGCAGGACGCCCTGATGGCCGCCTTCCACTATATCCGGGACAACCACATTATCATTTTCCATATCTATCAGTCCAACGGCCGGGACCACCTGGACTGCCACTTTTTTACCATGGCCCGGGCCCTGTGCGTCTCCCTGCTGGAAGGAGCCTCCTCCGAGCTGGTGCTTTCCGACCAGGATATGGAGTTTTTGATTGATTTCTACATGTACGCCGTATCCGGCCTGATGATGGGCTGGCTGGCTGACGATATGAAGGAGCCGTCGGATCAGCTGGCTGCCCGGATCTCCTTCTTGCTGGAGGACGAGCTGCCCCGGGTGGTGCGGCGCTTCTCCAGCCATCCGCCCATGGGCGAACAGACAACTCCCTGACCACTGTCAACGCCGACAGTGTCAGGGAGTTTCCATTTGTGTCACACACTGTTAGAATGATGCGCCTCTTGAATAGAAAAGCTGCTCTGGAGCATTCCATTTCTGTCCAGGTTGACCGTTGACTTTTTCAACAAAAAGCAATACCATTTATAGCATATTTTCACTATAGTATAGGAAGGAGTGTTTCTATGACCTATCATTTTCTTTTTGAGATCGCCCTGATCCTCCTGAGCACCAAGGTGCTGGGCATATTGACCAAACGCTTTGCCCTGCCTCAAGTCGTGGGCGCTCTGCTGGCCGGTTTGGTCATGGGCCCCGCCATGCTGGGAATTCTGCAGGAAACTACCCTGATGAATCAGCTGGCTGAGCTGGGCGTGATCGTGCTGATGTTCAACGCCGGACTGGATACCGACCTGGGTGAACTGAAAAAAGCCGGTCGATCCGCATTTATCATCGCCGTCATCGGCGTATTGATTCCCCTGGTGGGTGGATTCTTCCTGGCCTCCGCCTTCAACCAAGGGGCTGATACCATGCTCCAAAACTGGTTTATCGGCGTGATCCTCACCGCCACTTCGGTGAGTATTACCGTGGAGACCTTGAAGGAAATCGGCAAGCTGTCCACGCGCTCGGGCAACGCCATCCTGGGAGCCGCTATCATTGACGACGTGCTGGGCATTGTGGCCCTCACCATTATCACCAGCCTGTCGGGTACCGGCGCCAACATCTGGATTGTCCTGCTGAAAATTGTGGTGTTCTTTGTCTCCAGCGTGGTGGTATGGATCATCCTCCACCGGGCAGTGGAGTGGTGGTTTGCCCGCTATAACCGGGATAAACGCCGGTTTGTGGTGCTCTCCTTCGCCTTCTGCCTGATGTACGCCTATCTGGCCGAGGAGCTTTTCGGGGTGGCCGATATTACCGGCGCATACATTGCCGGCCTGATCTTCGCCAACACCCCCCGGGTAACCTACCTCCAGGACCGGTTCGAAACCTTGTCCTACACCCTGCTCTCCCCCATCTTTTTTGCCAGCATCGGACTGAAAGTGGTGCTGCCGGAGATGAGCGGCACCATTGTCCTCTTTTCCGTCCTGCTGATTCTGTGGGCCGTGGCCTCCAAGGTCCTGGGCTGTGGCCTGGGCGCCAAGCTGTGCGGCTACAGCGGCCAGGATTCCCTGCGGATTGGCGTGGGCATGATCTCCCGTGGTGAGGTGGCTCTGATCGTGGCCAATAACGGCATTGCCACAGGACTGATGCCTGAAGCGTTTTTCGGTCCCGTGGTGCTGATGGTCATCGCCACCACCATTCTCACCCCCATTTTTTTGAAAATTGTCTATCGCGGCAAGGAGCGGGACTACAGCGACCTGCAGGAGAGCGAGCTGGTCAACCGTTACGAGGACGCCGAGGCCTTCGATCTGGCCGCTCAGGCCCTGTTGGAGGATCACGAGCGTCTGCGCAACGCACGCCAGGAACAGCGTTGAACTTAAAAAAACGGGACTGCGATGCAGTCCCGTTTTTTATCGTTTACCCTTTGAAATGGCCGTTGTACAGCTCCACCAGTTCATCCTGGTAGGGCGACATGATCAGGCGGACATACACGCCGTCCCGCTTGACCTCGCTCTTCTCCACCACGGCATACTGGTCAGGGAGGTAATTCTTAAACTCATTGCGCCGGGCATCCAGGCGGTTTTGCAGTTTGGTCTCGGCCTCCTTGGCGCTGTCCTCGTCCTTTGCCTTCACCAGCACCACCTCATTGGCAGTGATGCCGTCGGCAGCCATTTCCGCGGAATAGGACTCCAAGGTGCTGGTATCAATGCCGTAGAAATTCAGCATATCGCTGTCGGTAAGCTGGAGGCTCCCCTGGATGGGATGCGCCTGGCGCATCTCCTCCATCACCTGGGCTACGTCCAAATCAGCGGTTTTGCTCCCGCCGCAGGCGGTGACCCCCACCAGCAGCAGTGCGCTCATGGCCAGCAACAACAGGCCACGCATCCTTCGTTTCATGGTTCTCTCCTTTCGGCGGCACCCAACCGCCTGTTTTTCAAGGGCCCGGCCCGGCCAGGCCATACCCCATACGGATCGCTTCATCCCTTCCGTCAGGCTTCAGTGTATCAGATTTTCCCTCTTTCGTCCAGTAGATGCTTCCCTTTTATCTTGCCCAATTCCCAGTTTTTCACACAGCAGGACCTATGCCACATAGAGTAGGGGTGCGCTCGTCGGATCATCGGAGCACACCCCTATCTGTCACTTTTTCCCTATTGCTTCCTTACCGGCCTGATCCACCGTCTGGCCCAGGCTTTCCACCGCCTGGGCCAACCAGGCTGGCACCGGAGCGCCCAGTGCCCCGGCGTTTTCGATGATGCTGCCCGCCTCGGTGAGGATATACCAGACCACCACCAGGGGGCATAGGAGCACGGAGTAGGTAAAGGGCAGCTCCACCCCGGGCACGTTGGCCAGCAGGCGGCCCACCACCAGGTCCAGGATGCCCGCCACGATAACGGCCACCACGCTGCCCAGCTTGTGCCAGATGCCGTCCCGGGCGGTGCTGCTGGACCACTTTCCCGCCCGGAGAGCAGCGGCGGAGCCGGTGATGTAGTCGATGAGCATGAGCCCGATCCAGGCCAATACCACCCAGCCGAACCACCCCCACAGGGCGGTGAGGGCGGCCCCCAGAGCGGCCAGAGCAGCCTTGAAGGCGTTGACGTTCTCCATCTCAGCTTCCCCCTTCCAGCAGTCCCAGCCGGTCCAGCACCAGGGCGGCCTGCTCCCGGGTCAGGGGCCCCTGGGGATTGGTGCCGTCAAAGATCCCCAGAGCGCAGGCTTTTGCCCACGCCGCCTCTGCCCACGGAGAGGGCTGATCAGGCTGGCCGCTCTCCGGCTGCTGCTCCTCCATACCGAAGTAGTCCATCACACCGGAGACAATAGCCTTTGCCAGCTTGTCCCGGTAGGCGGCGGTTTTCAGCTGGGCCACTTCCTCCTTGTTGGTGTGGAACCCGCACTCCAGCAAAACGGCGGGAGCGGTGGTAGCGGTCAGCACGGTAAAGGACGCATGGTAGGGCGCCTTGGTGCCGAACAGGGTCACGCCGGAGGCCTGGACTGCGCTCAGAATGGCCTTGGCCGCCTTGTTGCGCTCGGCGGTGTCCGGCCCGCTGGAGGTGTAGGCCACAAACCCCTTGGGGGACATCCACCCACCGCTGACGGCGTTGGAGTGGATGGACAGGAACAGGTCCGCCCCCGCCTTGTTGGACACGGTGGCCCGGGCGGTCAAGGACGGGTTTTCCTGCTCCGTACGGGTGCCCACCACGGTAAAGCCCTGATTCTCGAAAAGGGGTTTCAACCTTGTGTACATATCCCAGGCAAACTCATACTCCCAATAGGATTTGTCCGGGGAACAGTTTACGCTCCCAGGCCAATGGCCGGGATCAATGCAGATCATCTTACTCACGAGTCATCACCTCAATGGCCTTGGCGTAATCCCCCGCCTTCCGGGCGGCAATGACCTCGGACATGCGCGCCCGGTAGTCCTTGGAGAAGGTATTGAGCATGTCGGCCTCAGCGGCGGGTGTAATGGGGGCCAGATCGGCGGCGATGGCTGCCCAGTCCAGATGATCGGCTCCGGGGTAGTGCTCAGCGCCCTCTACGCCCACATTCTTGGCGTTGGCAATGAACATATTGGCTCCAACATCCCAGCTCTTGTCGTTGGCCCCCGCAATGGAGATAATGTCGTTAACATACTTATTTAGGGACTTATTCATAATGTTGCTCCTTTCATTCCTCGACTATCCTGTCGTTGTTGATGCTGGCGGCGGCCCCGGTTCCGCCCCTGGCCGCTCCGTGGGTGTGATACCGGTGAATAACCGTCCTGGAGCTAGCGGTCACTCCAGCCCATGGAGTCTCACACAAAAGCGCCGGCCACTTATTTATGCAATGACAAGCCAGTAGTAGACAGCACCACTTTTGTTAAGCTGATCACTCGCAGAAGAGGCGACGGTGTTGATCCACGACAATCCGGTTTCGGCCCACGTCAAATCACAGGAATACCCGCTGCTATTGAGGAAGGACACATTTACTTCTTGCATTCCATAATGTGCCCGCATAAACCGTATTCCACCGTCAACAGTATCAATGAATATAATTTTGGGTTTAATCCCGATTTCCAATGTGGTGGGGGTGTCTCGATATTCCCCTGTTCCAACATAGCTACCGGTGACGATTTCCCCAACCCCTCCGTTATTTCTGAGCAAATTGGCCAATGCAGCAATACTCGTTACTCCTGTACCGCCTCGAGCCACCGGGAGAGTCCCGGTTACACCAGGGCGCGGACTTGCCGCGAACACGGATGCGGCAGATGTCGATCCGAGATTGATCAACATCGACGGATTAGCTGTCACGCCGGTACCACCGTTGGAAACCGGCAGGGTGCCGGTGACTCCAGGGGTAATATTGGCGCTCCCGTCAAAGCTGGCAATGGATGTGGATGCCAGGTTGGTGCGGATGGTGCGAGCGGTAGCCAGTTTAGTTGCGGTACCTGCGTTGCCGGACACCGTGGTCTGGGCTGGGTGGACATGGTCGCTGCGGGCTACGGTGGATGCCGAACCAGCAGCCGCAGTGCCGGCTGCCTTTGGTGCGCCCGTAGAATATGACACATGGGTCCCGTGGCTGCTGGCAGCCTTACCGTTAAGCTGGGATTGGATGTTGGATGTCACTCCGTCCAGATAATTGATCTCTTGTGTGGTTACAGTTGCCCCATCAAGTTTGTTAATCTCGCTTGCGGATGCACTTATCCCAAAGCTGCTGAGTGGCAACGTGATGTTACCGTTGACCTGCTGTACACCATTGACAGACGTTGTAAGCCCATCCTCACCAGCTGGGCCCTGGGGGCCCGTTTCACCCGTGTCACCTTTGGGGCCCTGAGCTCCGGTAGCGCCCGTATTGCCCCATACGCCGATGATGGCGGGGGTAGTTTTTGCGGTGGAGCTGTTGGTGTAGGTTACTACTTGATAGCTCCACAGATACCGCTTGGACGACGTGATGGACTGCACAGTCGTGGTCCACCCAGAGGTGGACGTGGTCACTCCGGACGAGGCGGTGGCGGCCAGATAGTAGTGGGTAATGGAGGTAATGCCCACGCCCGTGGCACCCTGGGGACCGGTGGCTCCCGTATCTCCTTTGGGGCCCTGGGGGCCGGTATCACCCATATCGCCCTTGGGGCCCTGGGGACCGGTTTCTCCTGTATCCCCCTTGGGGCCCTGGGGACCGGTTTCTCCTGTATCCCCCTTGGGGCCCTGGGGCCCG
>CASEOA010000066.1 GCA_949289455.1 uncultured Eubacteriales bacterium | reverse complement strand
GGCACCGCACTGCTGCCGTTCAGCTCCGCTCCGGCTGCCGCTGGTCGACGCCGTTTGCAGAATTTGTGATGCGCCGCTGTAACAGACCGAGGGGGCCGGCTGCAATCGGCTGCCGGCCCCGTTGCCCTGCGGGAAAATCAGACCCGCACCTTGTCGATAAACTGTCGGAACTCCTCCCGGCCCCAGAGGACGGGGACGGGATAAAGCGGATTGGCCTCCTTCATGGCCCAGGTAATGATCTGGGGCACATCCTCATCTTTAATCATGTCCAGCTTTTCGGGGATCCCCATTTCCCGCTTCATGTCCACGATCCACTGGATAAAGCGCTTGGCCTTCTCCTCCTGGGTGCCCGGCCCCATCTCGCAGAGATCGGCCAGCCGGGCCAGCCGGGGATAGACAGCCGGGCCGAAGGCCTCCATCACATGGGGCAGCAGGACAGACATGGCCAGACCGTGAGGCGTCCCGTACAGCCCGCCCAGCGTGTGGCCGATGGCATGGACATAGCCCACACAGCCCCGGGTAAAGGCGCGGCCGGCCTTGAAGGCGGCAATCTGCATGTTCTGGCGGGCCTCCAGATTCTTGCCGTCGCGGTATGCCGCAAGCAGGTTGTCATGAATCAGGCGGACGGCCTCCTCCGCATACCGGTTTTCCAGCTTGGTGTTGTAGGTGTGGTTGGTGTATGCCTCCACGGCGTGGCACAGGGCGTCCATTCCGGTGGTGGCCGTGATGAAGGGGGGCAGGCCGATGGTCAGCTCCGGATCCAGCACGGCGTAGTGGGGGAGGATGGCGGTATCGTTGATGGAGGCCTTGTGGTGGGTGGCGGCATCGGTGATCACAGCGGCCACCGTGGTCTCCGAGCCGGTACCGGCGGTGGTGGGAACGGCCACAAAGGGCGGGATCTTGCGGCGGCGGTTGACCTTCAGCAGGCCCTGCATCTGGGCCACCGACCGCTTGGGCCGGACGACCCGGGCGCTGATGGCTTTGGCGCAGTCGATGGGGGAGCCGCCGCCGATGGCCACGACGCCCTTGCAGCCATGTTCCAGATAGAGCTTCAGCCCCTCCTCCACGTTATCCGAGGTGGGATTGGGAGCGACCCCGTCATAGACCGTGCAGGAAATCCCCGCCTTCTTCATGGCCTCCAGCATGGGAACCGGAAGCCCAAGCTTCATCAGGCTGGCATCGGTGACCACCAGGATCCGTTTGATGCCCTTCTTCTGAAGCAAGGCGGGCAGCCGCTTGATGCTTCCGGCGCCTTTCATCGTCTCCGGGGTCCGGTAGTTCAAAAAATAGTGGCCCAGCTTCATGATAGCCTGAAAGGTTCTGCAATAGACTTTGGACAGGGTATTCATAACGTGACGCTCCTTTCCTGATATTCACTTTGTCAGATCAGCGTAATGGCCCCCACCGGACACCGGTCGGCGCAGATCCCGCAGCCGATACAGTCCTCCGGCGCGGAGAGCAGGGCGATCATGGTAATGTCCCCGTGGTACCGGGGGTTGGAAATGGACAGGCACTCTTTGGGGCAGTTTTCCACACAGACCGAGCAGGCGGCGCACAGGGCCGGGTCGATCTCCGGCTTCTTCCACTGGTCTTTGGGGATCTTTACCGCCGGCACCCTCCGGTCATCCACAATGGCGCCGAAGGCGCACAGCTTTCCGCACAGGCCGCAGCTGACGCAGCGGTCGGGATCAATGGTGTGCCGCTGCTTCAGCTGGCCCGTGATGGCCGCCACTGGACAATTTTTGCTGCAAAGGGTACAGCCTTTGCATTGATCCGTAATCCGATAGGACATGGCGCAAGACCTCCTCTCAGCCGCCGCTGGCCGGGGTAAGCAGCACGACGGCGTCCCCGTCCCGGAGGGCGTGGCGCGGCCCGCACTGCTTGCCGTTGATTGAGATGATACAGGAGCGCAGCTCCCGGACCGTGACCTGTTCCATCCCCGTGTGGGCGGACAGCTCTGCCAGCTGGGAAAACAGTTCGGTCAGGTTCCTGGCCTCCAGATGGTATTCCTTCAAACCGGACCGCAGGCGCAGCGCACCGAACAGCTTGACGCTCACCATATCAGTCAGCTCCTTTCAGACCCAGCCTTTTCAGGGTCTGGGGAGTGGGGATCCCGTTGGAATCCCACCCCCGGGCGGCGTAATAAACGGGAGTCATTTTTTTCAGAGGCACCCGGGTTTTGGGGTTGTTGGGCTGCTGGGGTTCGTCGGTCAGACGTTTGGGAAGGGTATCGTCCTTGGCGGAGACGCCGAACCGGCAGTTTACGCTGCGCTCCAGGGTGTAGCCCCGGCTGCCCACATTCATATAGTCGCCAAAGGTCATGGGCATGCCGGTGGCGTACTGGAACCCCCGGGTGTGGTGGAATACGGGAGACAGGTGCATATGTACGGCCCGGGGACACCGGTTGAGCAGACGGATGGCCATTCCCGTGTGGGGGAGCAGCTTATTGGCCGCCCGGGTATACCAGGCGTTGGGCTTGGACATCAGGGGAGCGGGGAAGAAGGCGTAGGAGGTGAACAGGCACTGCCCGGTGGCGGAGATCATCTCCATCAGATTCTGGAACATGACGGTGAGATCCGCCTTGGCCTTGGGGGTCTGGGCGTCGATGTTCAGCCCCAGCCCCTCCAGGATCACCAGATACCCGCCGTTGAGGTGGCAGCCGCCCCGGTTGGACACGGCGTAGCCCAGGCCCATGCCCACCGCGTGGCGGGGTTCGTAGGCGGACAGCTCCAGCCCCTTGGAGTGGATGGCAAATTCTTTTCCGCCGTATTTTTCCGACAGGCGTCTGCTGCCGTCGGCCAGCTCGTCGCCGATCCCCCGGCGGTGGGCGATGTCCTCCCACAGCTGGGAGATGCCGTCCACCTGGCCAAAATTCAGGCCGCAGTTCCAGATCCCCTTTTCGTTGGCCTCCATGGCCCAGGCCAGGGTGCCGGCGGCAGAGATGGAGTCCATCCCCAGCTCGTCCAGCTCATAATTCCACCGCAGCAGCAGCTCCATGTTGTCGTTGCGGATGCCGCCGCCCAGCAGCCCCAGGGTCTCCAGCTCCGGGCCCTTGACCTCCTGACCGTCCACAGCCACGGTGCGGGCGCACCGGATGGGACAGGTGAGGCAGCCCTTGTTGACCAGGTTGAATTCCTCGGCCAGCCGTTCGCCGTTGACCTTCTCAAAGGATTCATTCTGGCCGTAGCGGAAATTCTCTGTGGCAAGAATGTGCCGCATCTGCATCTGACTGACCAGACCGGCGGTGCCGATCCGGGGCAGCTGCTCGCCGGTAAGGGGATGGGAGCGGAGGTAGCGGAACCATTTCCGGTTCCAGGCCATCATTTTTTCCGGGTCATAGGCCCGCACCACATGGTTGCCCGTGACGGTGATGGCCTTCAGATTCATCCAGCCCATGATGGCGCCCATGCCGGTGCGGCCGGAGATGCGTTCGTTGCTGACGATGGAGGCGTAGAGCACCCGGTTTTCACCCGCCGGCCCAATGCACAGCTTTCCGCTTTTGTCCGGGCCGCCCCGCTGGGTCAGCAGGGCGGAGAGGGCCTGCTGGGTGGCGGAGGTATGCTTGCCCCACAGCTCGTCGGCGTTGTGAAAGACGAATTTGTCGTTGGTGATCTCCAGCCAGGTGTGCTCCTTGGCCTGTCCCCGGAGGATCAGGGCGTCATAGCCGGCCTTCTTCAGATAATAACCGAAATTGCCTCCGCAGTTGGAGGAGGCCAGCAGGCCGGTCTGGGGAGACAGGGTGGAGATGTTGAACCTGCTGGAGCTGGGAGCGCCGGTGCCGGTCAGGGGGCCGGTGGCGATGACCAGCAGGTTTTTGTCGGAAAAAGGCTCCTCCTTGCCCGTCAGGTGGTCGCTGAGGATTTTGGCGGCCATGATCTTCCCGCCGATGAACAATTCCCGCTCCCGGTCGGTCCAGGGATAGGGACTGACCGTGCCGGTGGCCAGATCCACCTGGACCACCTTTCCCATGTACCCGCCGTATTTGGATGACATAGTCTCGCCTCCCGCGCGCAGGGCTTGCAGAGCCTGCGCTTTCCATATCTGGTTGTAATCTTTTCTGTTCTACCGGCCCGGCTCAGAGGGCGTAGAAGTCCAGAAAGGCCTGTGTTTCGGCGCGGCGGGGATGAGAGAGGACCTGCCCGGTCTCTCCCTGCTCCACCAGACGTCCGTCCTTGAGAAACAGGATCTGTCCGGCCACCCGCCGGGCCTGGGTCATGGAGTGGGTAACCAGCACCACGGTACACCCCGTTCTGGCCTGATACTCCAGCAGAATCTCCTCGCTCCGGAGGGCGGCGGCCACATCCATGGCCGCGGTGGGCTCGTCCAGGATGAGAAGAGGGTGGTCCTCCATCAGCACCCTGGCCAGCGCCAGCCGGGCCGTCTCGCCGCCGGAGAGGCCCTTGGCATTCTGCCGGGCCAGCCCGGCCAGGCCAAAGGTCTCCAGCTGCGCCATGGCCCGCTCCCGCCCGGCGCCGGTGAGCTGCAGGTTGCGCACCACGCTCATCCGGAAGGGATAGGACCGCTGGGGCATATATCCCGCCTGCCCGATCCGGGGAGAGCCGCCCTGATCCGGCTTCACCACGCCGGCCAGGATCCGGGCCAGGGTGGATTTGCCGCTGCCGTTGGCGCCGAGGACGGCGTGGATGATACCGTCCGCCAGCTCCAGGGCAGGCAGCTCCAGCACCCTGCGGCCGCCGTAGGTCTTGGTGATGGGAGGAAGGTTCATCGTTTCAGCCCCCAGTACAGCAGGGCCACCCCCGCGTTCAGCAGCAGGGAGATGGCCAGCAGGATGATCCCCAGGGCCAGGGCGGTGGTAAAGTCCCCCATATTGGTGTAGTTCATGATGGCGGTGGTCATCACGTTGGTCTTGTAGGCGATGGCGCCCCCCACCATGGACACCGCGCCCACCTCGGCAAAGGCCCGGCCCAGGCCCAGCAGATAGGCGCTGACCAGCTGATACTGGCTCTCGTTGATGAGCAGCAGCAGGGTGCGGCCCCGTCCCAGGCCCATGCCGTGGGCGGTCTCCCGGATATCGGGGGCCACCGTGGATACGTGGGACTCCAGGCTGCCGGCGATAAGGGGGAGCAGCAAAATGACCTGGGCGATCACCATGCCTGTCACCGTGTACAGCAGCCGGAGATGGCGCAGGGGCCCCACCCCGGAAAAGAGCATGTAGCACACCAGGCCCACCACCACCGGCGGAAGGCCCATCAACGTCCGGTTGACCACCACCAGGGCCCGTTTGCCCCGGCCGGAATAGCTGCCCAGCAGCACCCCCAGGGGGACGCCCGCCGCCAGGGCGAGGACGGAGCTGGCCAGCACCATGCGCAGGGTGGTGGCCAGAATACTCCCAAGCTGCCGGTCGCCGGAGGCAATTAGGGCCAGAGCCTGGACAAAGGCAGTCTTAATGGAACGTCCCTCCTTCTGTGAAAAAGGGCCTGCCGGGGGGCAGGCCCTTTTTGCGGCGGCCGGAGCCGCCGGGCCGCGTCCTTTACTCGATCACGCCATTGTTGGCCCGGAAGGTGAGGAAGGTGGCCTTGTCGGAGAGGATGTAGGCCCCCGTCTCCTCCGCCATGGTGAGGCACACCCCCATGCCCGCGCTGGAGTAGGTGTACCAGTCGGCATAGCCCTCCACCGAGGCGGCATCCACCGTGATACCCAGGTCCTCCGGCCACAGGGTGATCTCCTTGGTGTGGGTGCCGGACTGGTCTCCCCGGGAGACAAAGGGATATTTCCCGTCGGCAATGGCGGCAAAGGCGTCCTTCACAGTGGCGGCATCCTTCACACCGGCAGGATCGGCGGAGGGGCCGCACAGGACGAAGTAGTTGTACATAAAGGTCAGCCGCTCCCCCTCGAAGCCGGGCAGCACGTAGGAGTAGCCGCCGTCCACAAAGTCCTCCTCCTGGCTCTTGGAGTGGACCAGCAGCAGATCGGCGTTGCCGTTCTGGGCGTTGGCAATGGCTTTTCCAGTGCCGGCGGAGGAGACCTCCACGGTGTAGCCGTAGGCTTCTTCAAAGAGGGGCAGCAGATAGCCCAGCAGGCCGGAGTCGTTCACCGAAGTGGTGGTGGACATCCGGATGACCTTGGTCTCCTCCGTGGCCTGGGGGATGTCGGCGGCAGATGTGGGGCCGTCCTCCGTCAGATAGAAGAGGTACTCACCGTAGTCAGCGTAGCCGTAGTCCGCAATGGCGGCCTTGCCCGCCTCAGAGAGCATCCAGTTGATGAGGGCGGCAGCCCCCTCCGTATTGATGTACACGTCGGACACCGGGTTGCCGTCGGCGTCGGTGAAGGGGGCGTCGGGATTGACCGCCAGCAGGGAGTAGTTGTTGATCATGTCCTCGTCGGCCTCGTAGAGGATGGTCAGGTCAACGCCCTCCGCCGGGGTCGCCGCAGGCGACTCGTTTACGGCGGCATCTTGCGGCGCGCACCCGGCAACACATCCTGAAAGCAGGGAAAGAGACAGCAAGAGGGCGGCAGTCTTGTTCTTCATGTTGAGATCCTCTCCATTCCTGTGATCCCTCTGCCGGACCGGCCTCAAAGGTGGGCTGACAGAGATTTATCTTATCCTAAATACTAATCGGATGCCGGGGGTTTGTCAACCGGCTTCCCTGGATCGCAGGGCCCATCCGGCGGCATCCCGACCGGCCGCTTCTCCCTGCCGGCTCACCGTATCCACAGTCCGGTGGATACTCCGGCAGTTGCCGCACAGGAACACCCAGGGGGGCAGCGCTTCCCCCAGCGGGCGCAGCAGCTCCCGCTCAGGGATCATCCCCAGGGCGGTGACCAGGGTGTCGCAGGGCTGAACATATTCCGCGCCGCTGTCCAGCTGCCGGAGGGTCACCCCACAGATCCGCCCTTCGCCGTGGATACAGCTGACCGTGGTCCGGGTAAGCAAGGGGATGCCGTATGCCTCGATACATTGATGATAATTCCTGAGCAGACCGCCGCAGTGGTTCCGCTGCTCCACCACGGCCTCCACCGAGCAGCCGGTCAGGGCAAACTGACGGGCCATGATCAGGCCCACATCCCCACTGCCCAGGATCACAATTCTGCGGCCCAGGGAGAGGCCCTGGAGATTGACCATCCGCTGGGCCTGTCCGGCGGTAAAAATCCCCGCCGGCCGGGTGCCGGGGAGGGCCAGGGCCCCGATGGGGATCTCCCGGCACCCGGCGGCCAGCACCAGGGCGTGAAACGAGAGCTCCTCCACCCCGGACCGTCCGGAGAGCAGGGCGCGGCGGTCCGGGGTGAGGGAGAGGACCGTGGTATCCAGGCGCAGCGCAATGGGGGCGGCCCCGACCATGGCCGCCCAGCGGGCGGCGTAGTCCGCCCCGGTCAGCTCCTGGCGGAAGATGCCCATGCCGAAGCCGGTATGGAGGCACTGGGGGAGCACGCCCCCCAGCCGGGCACTCCGGTCCGCCAGGAGGACGGAGGCTGCCCCCGCCTCTCGGGCGGAGAGGGCGGCCGCCATCCCCGCCGCGCCGGCGCCCACCACCAGTACGTCCCAGGTCATGTCCCACCACCTCCCAGCAGGGGACTGCCCGGCCCGTCCTGGGTGATTTCCCCGGGGGACACTCCCAGGGCCCGGGCCAGAAGGTCCAGCACCTGATCGGTACACCAGCTGCCCTGGCACCGGCCCAGCCCCGGGCCCACCCGGCGCTTGACCCCGTCCAGGGTCACCGCCCCCCGGCGGATGGCGTCCAGGATCTCCCCCTCGGTCACATCCTCGCAGCGGCAGATCACCCGGCCATAGGCGGGGTTTGCCTGCACCAGAGCCCGGCGGGCGGCGCTGTCCAGCTCCCGGGGCCGGGGCGGCAGCGGCCGGCAGGGATCAAAGTCCGGGTTGGGCCTGTCCTTCCCCACATAAGCTGCCGCCTCACCGGCCAGCATGGCCCCCAGGGCGTCGGCGCAGGTGAGCCCCGGGGTCTTGATGCCGATGAGGGACCAGAGGCCGGGGCAGGGGGTGCTGATGGTGAAGCTGTGGATGCCCTTGTCCTCGGGCACCCAGGCATCTCCTTCCCGCCGGACGGAAAAGGGGTTGGGGCGGACTGCCCCGAAGGCCCGGATCACCTGGTTCAGCTCCAGGCCGGGGGCCACCCTGGCCGCCGTGCGCCGGAGGAAGTCCAGCCCCTCCGGCGTGACGGCCCGGCGGGGCGCCGCTCCGCCGGGCTGCTCCGAGGGGCCCAGGAGCAGTTTGCCATCGGTGGTGGGGATCAGGGTCAGCCCCTTTCCATTTTGCTCCGGCTCCTGAAAGATCACATGGCGGACATAGGGGCCCGCCGGCTGATCCAGGACCAGATAGTCCGCCCGGTCGGGGATGACCCGCACGGTGGGAGGGGCGCACAGCTCCTGGACCCGGTGGGCCTCCAAGCCGCAGCAGTTGAGCACGGCCCCCGCCCGAAGGGTATAGGCTCCGGCAGTGATCCTCCAGGTCTTCCCCTCCCGGCCCAGGGCAGTGGCCGGGGAATTGAGATAGATTTTGCAGCCGTTGGCCCGGGCGTTCTCATAGGCGGCATAGCACAGGGCCCAGGGGTCTGTCACCCCGGTATCGGGGGCCAGAAGGGCGGAGGAGATGCCCGGGGTCAGCCCGGGCTCCAGGGCCGCCGCCTGGGCGCCGGTGAGGATGGCCAGGCCGTCCACTCCGTTTTCCTGCCCCTGGTCATATTTGCGCCGCACCACCTGGTCCCCCCGAGGGCCGTAGCTCACCAGCAGGGAGCCCAGGCGGACAAAGGGGACGGACAGCTGGGCGCACAGCTGCGCAAAGCTCCGGTTGGCCTGCACGCACAGCCGGGCTTTCAGAGTCCCGGGCTTGTTGTCGCAGCCGGTGTAGACAATGGCGCTGTTGCTCCGGGAGATGCCGGTGCACACGTCCTCCCGGGCCTCTACCAGGGCGCAGCGCAGCCGGTAGGAGGTGAGGTGGCGGGCGGCAAAGCAGCCCAGCAGCCCGCCCCCCAGCACCACCACGTCATAATGCAGCTCAGTAGACACGGCGCACCCGCCCCGGCTGATCCAGCGTATAGCCCCCCAGCCTCTCCAGCCGGGCCCGGAAGGCCGGGCCTGCCAGGATCTCCAGCACCTGCCGGACCATGGGGGTGTCCCAGGCGTAATCGGGGACGATCAGGTCGTACTGCTCCACGCATACCGGCAGGAAGTCCAGGCCGTAGATTTTTGCCGCAGACAGGATGCCCATACCCGCGTCGGCGGTGCCGCCGGCGATCTGGGCGGCCACGGCGGTGTGGGTGAACTCCTCCCGGTCATAGCCGTAGACCGCGGCGGGGTCCACCCCCTCCTTCCGGCACAGGTAGTCGGCCAGGATCCGGGTGCCGGACCCCTTCTGGCGGTTGACATAGCGGATGCCGGGCCGGCTGATGTCCCGGAATCCGGTGAGGCCCAGGGGATTGCCGGGAGCCACCATCAGCCCCTGGGTCCGGCCCACGCACTCCACCTGGTACACGCCGCCCCTGGGGAACTGCGTTTCCAGGATGGCGGTGTTGTAGGTGCCGTCGGCCTCGTTGAGCAGATGGCAGCCGGCCATATGGGTCTCCCGCCGCCGGATGGCCATGAGGCCCCCCATGGAGCCCACATGGGAGGAGCTCATATAGGCCGAGGGATCGGCCTGGTGGAGCAGGTCGGCCAGCTCGTCCAGCAGAGGGTCGTGGCTTCCGATGACCACCAGGGTATGTTCCAGCTCCCGGGCAGGGCGGAGCAGGCGGACGGAGACCTCCGTCCCCGCCTCCAGACCCTCGCTGCCCTGGGGGATTTCCAGGATGCCGTCGGCCTTCATAAAGGAGGAGACCATCCCGCTGCCCCGGGCCAGAGGGGCGGCCACCAGCCGTCCCCCCACCTGGCCCAGCCGCACCCGGACAAATTCCTGGTATTTCAGGCTGGACACCACCCGGCGGCTCAGGACGGCCTGAGCCTGGGCGGGCAGCTCCGGCCCCCGGCCCAGCCACAGGTCCACCAGGGGGCGAAGCAGCTGCTCGATGACAATGATGCCGGACACCGGGTAACCGGGCACACCCAGGATGGGCTTACTCGCCTGATGGCCCAGGATGGCGGGTTTGCCGGGCTGGATGGCCAGTCCATGGCAGAAGACTTCCCCTACCTGGCCAATGACGGAGGCGGCGTAGTCCTCCCGCCCGGCAGAGGAGCCGGCGTTGAGCAGGACCATATCGCACTGCTCCAGGGCCCCCTCCAGCGCGGCGCGGATGGCCTCCGCCCGGTCCGGGACAATGGGGTAGACCCGGGGCATGGCCCCCCACTGGTGCAGCATGGCCGAAAAGATGGAGGAGTTGAATTCCATCACGTCGCCGGGCCCGGGGTCGGCGGTAGGGGGGACCACCTCGTCCCCGGTGGGAATGATCCCCACCACCGGTCTGGCCAGCATCTCCACCTCCAGCACCCCGGCAGCCAGCATGGCCCCGATGGCGGCGGGAGAGATCGTGGTATGGCTAGCCAGGATCATCTCCCCGGCACAGATATCCTCTCCGATCTGGCGGACGTGCTGCCAGGGGGCGGCAGCCTGGCGGATCACCGCCTGCCCCTCAGCAAAGACCACCTCCTCCACCATGATGACGGCGTCCCGCCCCTCCGGCAGGGGATCGCCGGTGTCCACCACCGCGTACTGCTCTGGGGCCAGGGAGACCGGGGTGGTGTCGCTGGCCCCGAAAGTGTCGGCCGCGGTGACGGCAATGCCGTCCATGGCGCAGGCGGGGTAGTGGGGCGCGCAGATGCGGGCGTACACCGCCCCGGCGGTGATCCGCCCTCCGGAGTCCGGAACGGGGATGGTTTCCGTCCGGGGGGCAAAGCCCTCCGCCTGCAGCAGGGCCAGATACTGGCTCCTGGCCCCGTCCAGAGGCCGGTTGTTGAGATATTGAAAGGCCATGTCCCTCTCCTCCCACAGCGAATGATCGAAAGCGGTTCAGTCCGCGGTAAACAGACAGACCGGGATCCGGGCCCCGGCAGGAAAGCCCTCGCAGTCCCGGGGAATGCAGAAATACCCGTCCGCTCCGGCCAGGGTGGTGATAAGCCCCGATTTGCCCCGGATGGGCAGCGCCTCCAACCCCTCGGGGCCCTGGCGGAGGACGGCGCCGTTGTACTGGGCCCGGCCGTGGTTGGCGGAGACCTTCTCGGTGAGCCGGGCGGTAACCTGCCGCTGGCGCAGGGTACGCCCCTCCAGGCGGGCCAGCAGGGCCCGGACAAAGAGCTGGGTGGTAAACAGGGCGGCCACCGGATGCCCCGGGAGCCCCACCATGGCCTTGCCCGACGCCGTCCTGCCCAGGAGGGTGGGCTTGCCCGGCTTCATGGCGATGCCGTGGAACAGCACCTCCCCCAGGGCGGACATGACCCGGCAGGCCCCGTCCTTCTCCCCTACAGAGCTGCCCCCGGACAGGATCACCACGTCGCTCGATTCCAGGGCCTGCTCTACCGTCCGGGTCAGCCGGTCCTCCTGATCGGGGACGATGCCGCAGAACCGGGGCAGCGCCCCGGCCTGCTCCAGCAGGGCGCACACCAGGGGGCCGTTCACATCCCGGACCTGGCCGGCGGCGGGGGTACGCTCCGGGGGCACCAGTTCATCCCCGGTGGAGATGACCCCTACCCGGAGACGGGGCGCCACCGGCACCGAGACCACACCCAGGGCAGCCAGGGCGCCGATGTCCTGGGGCTCCAGCCGGCGGCCGGCGGGGAGCACCCTGTCGCCCGGCTTCACGTCATCTCCCCGGAAGATCATGTTGTGGCCGGGGGCCACGCTTTTGAGCACCCCGATGGTGCCGTCGCCGTAGTTCTCGCACAGCTCCAGCATCTGCACGGCGTCCGCCCCCTGGGGCACTTCTCCTCCCGTGGGGACGGCGGCGCAGTGACCGGGGGCCAGGGTCAGCCCCGCCCCTTCTCCCATCCGGATCTCCCCGGACAGGGTCAGCTGGGCGGGCAGGGCGTCGGAACAGCCAAAGGTGTCGCAGGCCCGGACGGCGTAACCGTCCACCGTGGAGCGGTTGAAATCGGGCACCCAGGCGTCAGCAGTCACGTCCAGCGCCAGCACCCGCCCCAGTGCGGCGGCCAGCGGCGCCGTTTCCGCAGGCCGCTCCAGAGGGGCGAAGGCGGTACAGATGATCTCCAGAGCCTCATCCGGCGTTTTGACATTGAGCATGGTGCTTCCCTCCTGCGAGCATAGCGGACGGCATGGAAAACCGCGCCCCGGGGCTTGTCTCCTCCGGGGGAATCCGGTAAAATAAGTTCAAAATTGCGAAAAGAGAGGTGGATGTGTGATGCAGGAACGCTATGCCCGCAATCTGGGCCCCCTCACGGAACAGGAATGTCTGCTGCTGCAGAAGGGCCGGGTGTTTCTGGCCGGCTGCGGCGGACTGGGCGGGTATCTGCTGGAGCATCTGCTCCGGACCGGGGTGGGAACCGTCACGGTGTGCGACGGGGACCGGTTCGCACCCAGCAATCTCAACCGCCAGCTGCTGGCCGACGGGGCAAGTCTGGGCCGGTCCAAGGCGGAGTGCGCATGGGAGCGGGCCGCCCTGGTGAATCCGCAGGTCACGGTAAAGGCCGTTCCAACCTTCCTGACGGAAGAAAACGCCCGCAGCCTGATCGCCGGACACCATCTGGCCCTGGACGCGCTGGACAGCCCGTCCGCCCGGCGTATCCTGGCCAACGCCTGCCGCCAGGCGGGGATCCCTTTGATTCACGGGGCCATTCAGGGCTGGTATGCCCAGGCGGCGGTGATCCCGCCGGAGAGCGACCTGATGGAGCGGCTCTATCTTTCGGATGCCCCTGCGCATCCGGAGCAGGGGAACCTCTCGCCCACGGCGGGCCTGTGCGCGGCCGTCCAGGCCGGCGAGGCCATCCGGCTTCTGTGCGGTCGGGCCAGCCCTCTGGCGGGAAAGCTGCTGTGGATGGATATGCTGGAGCAGGAGTATCAGGTGCTCCCGCTCTGACGCGCGGCGCCATTCAGTTGAAGGTAGCCCGGAAGGGGGGCGCGGCTGTCCTGCCCGGCGGGCCGCCTGACAAAACGGATAGCCGTATGTCTTTGATTGATTGGCCTTTTTAAAAATTATAGACCTGCCAGTTTATAAAAGCAACCTTCACTTTGGTCCCTAAATACACCGCCTAAAATGGTGCCCTTAGACCGCACGAATGGTGTATTCAGACCGCTGAAATGGTGCATCGCCACCGCAACTATGGTGCATTAGAAATTCGCCTCCTAAAATGAAATTAGCATCGTCAGATGCAAATCCATTTTAGGAGGCCTTGGCATGGTCAATCACAAAGAGATACTTTGACTCAAAAGTCTAGGACTTACACACCGGGAAATTGCAAATGCCGCCGGCTGTGGCCGCAACACGGTTACACGCATATTAGCCCGAGCTTGGGAACAGCAGCTGAGCTGAAAGCAAGCTCAGTCCATGTCTCAGCAGGAAGTTTCGCAGCAGATATTTCCAACCGAGCAAAAGAACCCTGTCTACAAAATGCCGGACTATGAGTGGGTACACCGAGAGATGCAGAGGAGCGGAGTTACCCTGAGCCTGCTGTGGGTGGAATACTGTGAGCAGTGCCGTCAAAGAGGCAAGATGCCCTATAAATCCACCCAGTTCAACAAGTACTACGCAGACTATGTCCACAAGGCCAAAGCCACCATGCATCTGGAGCACAAGCCCGGCGAGACCATGCAGGTGGATTGGGCTGGCCAGACGGCGGCTCTGGTGGACAGGGACACCGGGGAGCGACTGGATGCCTATCTGTTTGTGGCGGTGCTGCCATACAGCGGCTACGCCTACGCAGATGCACAGAGGAAGTACAGGCATTAACGCCGCAGCAGTACCGGTGGCTGATGGAGGGGCTGAAAACCGAGCGGCTGAAGGATAATAAGGTGGTGTCCGGCCTGAGCGCGATATAATACCGGAAAGCATTAAAAACATTGGCTTTGGGACGTGTTTTGCGGTATCATTTCCTTGTGGAAAATAAGAAGAACACTGCCGCAAGCACTCCGGATATGGTGACCATTTCGCGGGCGGAGTATGATTCTCAGCAGGCACAACCGACTGAGTTAAAGCTCCAGAGCCAATGGCTTCTGGAGCAGCTTAGTCTTGCCAAGAAGCGGCAGTTTGGGGCATCCTCAGAGCGGCTCCAGGAGGGCCTGATGGACCAGATGTCTCTCATGGCAAATGAGGCGGAGACCTACGGTTACGGGACGAAAAATGCCACAGCGGAGCAGGTGGCAGTAAAGGCCCGTGTCCGCAAGTGGCACAGCGGCAATGTGCTGGATATCGTGCCGGAGCCTGAAGATGGAGCGGGCCCGGTTCTGGATCCGGGAGGATGTGTACTATGCCTACGCATGCAAGCAGTGTGAGGCGGAAACAGGAGAAGGCAATCTCCGCAAGACACCCAGACAGCCAGCGCTCTGCCCGGGCAGCTTTGCCTCCCCGGAGGCAGCGACTCATATCATGACGCAGAAGTTCGTCATGCACACGCCGTTGTACCGGCTGGAGCAGTCTCCCATGGAACTGACGCAGGAAGAGCGCTATACCAAGCGGCTGGAACTGGAGAAACCGGTTCTGGACGCTCTGTTGGCATGGGCAGATGAGGCCAGCGGCAAAACGGCGCTCAAGTCCGCCCTGGGCAAGGCGCTGCACTATCTGGGGGAGCAGTGGCTCTACCTGGTGCGCTATCTGGAGGACGGCAGGCTGGAGTTCTCCGACAACCATGCCGAGCGCAGTATAAAGCCCTTTGTCATGGGCAGGAAAAACTGACTCTTTTTCAACACCCCCGCTGGCGCTCAGTCCAGCGCTATGATCTACAGCCTGATTGAAACCGCAAAGGAGAATGCCCTGACCCCCTAACGCTACTTGGTTTGGCTCCTGAGCAACGTACCCGGGTTGAGCCGGACCGACGAAGACTGACCGGAATATCACCTCCCGGTGAATGCACCCCAGGAATGTAAAATTCCGAAACCATACTGAACTCCATTCCCTTGATTCGTAAGGAGAAATTCGTTAAGTTCCAGAGCTAGATCTCAAAAAAGAGTCAAAATTTAAACTATTTGTTGTAAAAAGCATATTTAAACGTTTCTTTATTTATATGGCTTGGAGGGTAACGAATATGCAGAAAGATAAGAAAGCGGTTTTCATAAGCTTATGCTTGGCTGTTTTATGTAGTGGTTGTACAGTTCCTGCTGCTCCTCCCGAAGCTCTTTCGAACCTCCAAGCTATCAATTACGGCAACTATGGTAATCTAGGGGAGAAAGCCAATGGCGAGGTATATTGTCAGGCTTTTCTCTGCGGTAATGAGGAAGATGAGGGAATCGTCCGGATTTGTCCGGGGGAGCGAGAGCTCGTCTTATCGGAAGATGTTGCAGCCCTTTATTGCTATGAGGATGAGCTCTATTATACCTCCTGGGAACGAAACGGATTGTACTATCTGTCTGCGTCGGGCGATCCGGTTACGATTACGGATGCCGATGTGCGCTCGGTGGCAAGAAGCGGCGGCTTTCTCTATGTAGTGACCCGGGACAAGACTGCCGAAGTGGAATTCCGGCTCTGGAAAAAGGCCGTGGACGAGGATGAGTTGACAGAAGTGACCGTTCTTCCCTCTGGTATCATGCCGGAGCAGATCTATCCATCTGAACACGAAGACGGTGTATATGTTGTGGGAAGGACCCCAGGAAAGAATGGCCCGATCTATTTTCTGAACGAAACAGGTGAACTCACATGGATCGCGGAGCCACCGGAATCTGTCCAGCGGATCTTTTGCGCCTATGGCTCCCTTTACTCGGTGGGTTATGAAGCCATCTATCAGATTGGGGCAGATGGGGCCTGCACCTCCATCTCAAAAGACTTTACCAGTTTGCATACAGCCGTCTGCGCCTACAATGGTGGGATTATTTATCAGGCTGAAGGGGAACAGACGGGGGTGGTTTATCACAATGTATCCACAGGAGAAGAAAGGTTGCTCTCAGTTGCACCCATTTATCTCCAGTTCTATGTGATCGGAGGAAAGCTACTGGGTATCATCAATTATGTGGACGGTGGGCCTGTTGTTGAGGAACTCCATGTAACGTAAAACAGTCAAAAGGACTTATAACCACCATAGAGCGGAGCATCCTTCTGGCCTTCCGGGTTTATCAGGAATTCGGGGCTGAATGATTCCCTGGATACAGAAATTTTCTTTGACCAAGTGGGTACTCTTAGATATGGATAAGCGAGCTCCGGCAGGCTGCGGCTATATAGCTGCGGCCTGCCGGAGCTTTTTGCAGACATTTTCCCGTTGCGGCAAAGGTGGTTTGTACTTCCGTCCCAAAGAGAACTATGCAGACGGATATGTGATTGAATATCCCTGTAATGTCCTTGATATGGTGACGCATATCAACTATAATGGGGGCAAAGAGGTATCCTATCAGTACAACGCCGTTGGTGACCTGGTACAGATGGACGATTGGACGGGCACCAACACCTTCGAGGTGGACCTGCTCCATCGGATCACCGAGGTCACCGACCACAAGGGCAACAAAGTCACCTATGAATATGACGCCACCGGCAACCAGACCAAGGTGGGCTATCCTGATGGCACCAGCGTCACCAAGACCTACGATCTGGTGGGCAATCTGGAGAGCGTCGTAGAGAGCGACGGTCGGACCACCACTTACCAGTATGACGGCATGGGCCGCGTGGTCCACATGAACTACCCGGATGGCTGGCAGGAGGACTATACCTACGACGCCATCGGGCAGCTGCTGGCGATCGACGACACGGACCCCACTCAAAAGGACATGAAGCAGCAGAAGAATCGGTTTGAGTACGACGCCTGCGGGAACATGACCTATGAGTACATGCGGGGTAACGGCACGGGCGAGGCGACGGTGGAGGTGTTCTACACCTACGACGAGTTGCACCAGGTGACCCACGCCCAGGAGGATTACGGGAACAAGAGCCGTAGCTACCAGTACGACAGCCTGGGCAACCTGACGCTGGAGAGCAACAGCAACAACGTCACGGTGGACTATAAGCTGAACAACCTGAACCAGATTACCACCAGCAGCGACGACGGCTGGAAGACTTCTACAGCTTACAGCTACGATAAGCGCGGCAACCTGACGCAGGAACTCTATACCAAAGGCAAGAAGCAGAGCGTTACTGGGGCCTATACCTTTGATGAAACAAATAAGATGGTGAAGGGCGTCAACGACCTGGGCGAGAGCAGCGAGTACCTGTATAACGGCCTGGGTGCGCTGGTGAGCAACACATGGACGATCAAAAAGAACGCCTATGGATACCACGATGTGTCTGCACTTGTAGAGGATGCGATGGTAGACGGCGAAATCGTGGAGGACAAGCAGACTGGTAAGAAGGAGAAAAAGGACAAGAAGGACCCGGAGGTCGTGTCTGCAGATGCTAATCTGAACAAAACCTCCACCGTAGTGAAGAACTTCGTTATCGACTACACGGTGGAGACTATGAATCCGCTGTATGAGACGGAGAGCACGGACGACGGGCTTGATTATCGCTATGTATACGGACTGAATGGGGTAAGGCTGAGCGTAACAGTAAAGGGTGTACCCAACGGTGCCGGTCATATCATTAAAAACGGTGATGAAATTCGGCTGTACTACCACCAGGATCTGCGGGGAACGGTGGACTACCTGACCAGTCCGGTGAGCGGAAAGGTGGAGAGCTGGACCCACTACAACGAGTGGGGCGAGATCACCCACAACGCGGTACTCAAGTGCGGCCAGCGGGAATTGGATCTGGTGAAGAACTACACCGGCCATGAGTATGATGCTGTGCTGGGGATGTACTATGCTAAAGCACGGTTTTATGATTCGGAACTCAGACGGTTCACCTCTGTGGATCCTGTGAAGGGTTTCGTCATTGATCCCATCTCTATGGTGCAATATCTGTATGTAAAGAATCGACCGTTGACGTTTATTGACCCGCTAGGGGAATATCTTATTAAAATGAATACAGCCACCAATCCTATTACATATGATGTAATCTTGGAAAATGTTGGACAGTCGGTTTTGGAAGACATATTCACAAATTATGTGCCAGGTGCTGAGTGGATTATCGCGGTTTACCAAAAAAATTCCGGGATTGTTGGTGGAAATGGAAAAAAGGCAACCTTGTATGAAACTATTCTTGATATCATAAATGCCCTTGATAGTAGTGTAGGTACAGTAAGCTCTTTGGTGATTTTAGGTTCCAAAATTGAAGAAATCCCTCTTGATAAGAACGCTATCCCAAAAGGTCTTGAAGATTTGATTGATAAAGGCTTGGATCAAGTAATGGTGGTCCTTGAGGGTACAGGCAAAAGTATAAAACAAGCTGGCACCAAAATTGTTTCCAGTTTAAAGACCGTTGGAAGTGTTGCTTTCAAGGCACTGGGTATTTACAATTTTATGTCTTTTATGTCTGGATTTGACCGATTTTCCAAGGATGATGTGTTGTTCGATTTGATGAGTAAAGTGGCTCTTGACAATAAGAAATATACGAATTACTTGACCGGATGGACCAATCCAGACAAACTTGAAGCAATGATGGAAGACGCTTTGTCGTATATAACATCTTCTTCCTCAATATATAACATGAAAGAGGGTGGAGGACCCAATTTTAGAGTGTCAAATTATTTTTACTTTTTCAATTGCATCACCGGTTTTGTAAGGCGTCATGGCAATAGCGTTTATCATGAAAATTGGTCGAATGCAGCTGGAGTGCCAACACTACCAAAATCCCTGTGGCAATATGATCGTCTAATTTTGCATAATGGATCAAAACAGTATGGAAATATGATAAGAGAATATGCTGCAATTTATGAAGAGGTGTTGAATCCCAAGTATTATCAATACGATACTATCGTAATGAATAAAGGTTCAGTAACAGTTGATCAATTTTTGAGCTTGTTAGATTATGATACTGCTCGCACTAGATTGCTGAGATATTTGAATGGCTTTAAAGAAGTACTAAAGCAGCATCCGAAGGTTTAAATTTCCCTCTTTTGTCATTATGGGCACTGGAGTATTTTGCTCCAGTGCCCATATATAGAAAATCCAAAAAGTTGACTTAATGGAAGGAGAACGTAAAATCATTGTAAAAGGTTTTATTGTCATCAAAGATGGATTGGAGGCGGAATATGATGAAATTCAACAAAAGGATACGGCTATTTGCTCTGACTGCACTTCTTTTAGCCACTTACTCGATTTTTCCTTCGGCAAAAGCAGTAGGCAGCGAAGTAGATTATGTCCAAGTGGATATGGGGCCTGACCCGGCATATGGTATTGCCCTTGATGAATTTTCTACAAGAAACAGTGCCCTACCTCTGCTTAGGATAGAAGGCGGTATCGAAATCGGCGGGTATGTGTACCCGAAGCTTATATACATGAATTACAGCAATCAATGGGGAGAGTGGCTGTTCCCTTTCGAGCGCTGTCAGACAGCAGGTGCCTTTTCTGAGGGGTGGGCTTTTGTGAAAACTGAGCGTGTCCATGGTTATGTAGATCAGACTGGCGCTCTCGTGTTGAGTCTTCCCTCTGAAATTAACGGCGGTGAATTTCATGAGGGCGTTGCCACTATTTTTAACTTTGAAGGCAAGCCATTAAGGGTCATCGACACCGAGGGAAAAACTGTGTTTATTTGCGACCAATTTTCTGATATAGGATCGTTTTACAACGGTGTAGCTGTGGCGCGTGATTTAATGGGAAAGTACGGCCTGATTGACAAGAACGGTGCATGGATTGTGAACCCTCAGTACGATTATATGGATGATCCCCGGGGCAACACAGTTATTGTCAACTTGGGGGATTATGATGGCGTGATAGATTTGGCGGGGAATGAGATCATCCCCTGCACCTATTCTGACATCTCCTATCAGGATGCCTATACAGATGGCGTGCGCACCAGAGACGAGCATCCGTTGTTTCTCCTGTCTACGGATTCCGACGAAGAAGGACTGGCAGATGAGAACGGGACGATCCTGATTCAGCCGCAGGAGCAGTTTGATCTTACCGGTGATTTTTCCGATGGTGTGTGCTGCGCCATCTATTATCCATATAAGGACAAGCCTATACCGCTGGATGTTCCGATCCCAAAGGGGCTGGTAGACCTCTCCGGTCAGGAACTTACGGGCCCCATTTATGAAGAGGTTCTCACTTGTCCAGAGTGGCCGATTCCCGTAAAAGAACTGGAAAACAACCAGTGGAAATTCATCAATGCGCAAGGACAGGCGGAATTGACCCTTCCACAAGACGTTCAGGTTATCAGAGGCTTCCAGCAGGGGCTGGCGCAAGTCGCTTTACCGGACGGGGAGAACTATTTAATGGATCACCAGGGCAAGATGGTTTATGGGCCGCTGCCGCCATCCTTTAGCAAATCTAACGTCAGTGTCATAGAATTTTCTGATGGAGTAGCTTGGGGCAATGTAATCAATGATAAAATAGATTTGATTTTTGACCCCCGCCTGAGAGATTATACCAGCCCCTGGGCGGAGGGAGAGATAGAGCAGGCCCAGGCGGCGGGGTTGGTGACCGAGAGCAATGACAGCTATTTCACGTTCCGTATTACCCGGCGGCGGTTTGCGGAACTGGCGGCCAATCTGGTGGAGAAGGTGACAGGCCAGACCATTATCCCGGCGGCGGAAGGTACCTTCACCGACACCGACGATCTTTGGGTTCGCAAGGCTGCCGCGATTGGACTGGTGAACGGCCTGGATGACGGTAGCCGCTTCAGCCCCAATGGTTATATTAACCGGGAACAGGTGGCAGCGCTGCTTTGTCGTACGATTCAGTATCTGGAAAAGGAGACAGGCCAAAAGGTTCTTATCGAAGAAGGCAGCTTGGAGGGCTATGCCGATGTTGGTCAAGTGTCCGACTGGGCAGTGGATGCCGTGGCGGTATTGAATGCCAATGGTATTCTCCAAGGCACTTCTGGCACGTCCTTATCGCCCAAGGGTACCACCACGGTGGAGCAGGGCATCCTTCTGGCCATCCGAGCTTATCAGAAGTTTACAAATTAGTCATAGGCAGAAGAGAAAGAAATAGGACCTCAGAGACTAGGTGATTTTTATGTTGAGTCGTTATGAACAAAGGGAAGCCTTTCGTAGCGTGCACCACTTTATTGAGAAGTCTGGTGATCCGTCAGATAATTGCTATATGGTAGTGAATGCTTTTGTAAAACATGGTGATAGGGAGTACCATTATCGCGGAATTGAGATGAACATTTCCTATGATCATAAATACGAAGATTTTCAAGTTGCGTACGCCGGATCAAAACTACACCTTGACCGTTTGAAGTCCTACACCCTGACCGCGTAAAACAGACACCCTTACCGCCGGTCCGACACCGGCACCATGGTGCACCCATTCCGCGGAGATGGTGCATGGCGGCCGCAGGCGTGGTGCACCGGGCCGCCATGCCGGATATTACTCCGGGATGCCCTTGCGCTTGCGCATGGACTCCCCCTCAATTTGGATGGTATCGGCGTTGTAGATGATCCGGTCACAGATGGCGTCGGCCAGGGTGGGGTCGTACAGATTCTCGTGCCACTCGCTGGTGTCGTACTGTGAGCAAAAGATAGTGGAGGCCACCTTGTTCCTTGCCTCTACCAGCTCCAGCACGTCCCGGGCCTCTGCTTCCTTGAGGGGGTAGAGTAGCCACTCATCCAGAATGAAATGACCCCAAAAAGTTAGACAATATTTGAAGGCAAAAATTGTTTAAGCAGCCGAAAGGGCTTGCTGTCTGTGAATTGCAGGCGGCAAGCCCTTTAGCTTTGCCTTAATACGTTGGTTATTG
>CASEOA010000065.1 GCA_949289455.1 uncultured Eubacteriales bacterium | reverse complement strand
CCAGGATATAGGGGGCAGGGTCTTCCGCCGCCGCCAGGGTAAAGGTCACGTCATACCACCGTCTGGGGACGGGATAGTTCTGGTAGCCGGGCAGGAACCACTGGCTCTCGTCCCGATAGGTGCCGTCCCCGTAGACGTCCACCGTCTGGCCGTCCTTCTGGATGGTGACCGAGTAGCCGTCAAAGGTAAGCAGGAAGTTGTACCCCTCCGGCAGGGTGTCGCTCGCCAGGGTCGGCTCGTTGGTGACGGGCGCCTCCCCGGTCCGTTGGATATAATAGAGCAGGTTGTTGTCAGTCAGCCGGTCGCCCTCCACCAGATCCCCCTCGCAGATCCGCTGGAACCAGCCCTCCATGGTCTGGCGGAATTGCAGGGTGTTCTGATAGTCGCTCTGGAAGGCGTCTCCCATCTGCCGCCAGCCTATGGCCCGCACCGCCGACCCCAGGGCCACCAATCCCAGCAGCAGCAGGTTGATCCCCAGGAAAAAGGAAAGAAAGGCCAGGACGGGTTTAATGCTTTTCGATTTTGTATCCAATGCCCCACACCACCTTCAAATATTCCGGCTCTTTTGGATTGAGCTCGATTTTTTCCCGGATGCGGCGGATGTGTACCATGACCGTGTTTTCTGCGGAATAGGGCTCCTCCTGCCACACCCGGCGGTAGATCTCCTCAGCGGGGAACACCCGGCCCAGGTTGCGCATGAGCAGGTCCACGATTTTCAGCTCGGTGGCGGTCAGCCGCACCGGCTCCCCGTCGGCCAGCAGGGTGCGCTCCTCCGGCAGGTAGGTCAGCCGTCCGGTGACCAGGGCCTCCTTGCCGTTGGTGGCATTTACATCCCCCAGCTGGGTGTACCGCCGCAGATGGCTGCGCACCCGGGCCACCAGCTCCTGGGGGTTGAAGGGCTTGGCGATGTAGTCGTCCGCCCCCATGGACAGCCCCAGGATCTTGTCGGTGTCCTCTCCCTTGGCGCTGAGGATCAGAATGGGCAGGTTCCGTTTTTCCCGGATCTTCAGCACCGCCGACAGTCCGTCCAGCTGGGGCATCATCACGTCCATCAAAATCAGCCGCAGGGACGGGTCCAGGGCCTGATCCAGCGCCTGGAGGCCGTTGTAGGCCCGTAGCACCCGGTAGCCCTCCTTTTCCAGCAGAATGGCGATGGCCCGGACGATCTCGGCGTCGTCGTCCACCACCAGCACGGTCTCGTTCATCCGCTTCACCTCCGTGAGGATAGCATAGCAATGGTTTCTTTCAGGCAGCGTGGGGGAACTCTTTCACATTTCTTACGATTGTACCACAGGGCCCTGGCTCCGCGCAAGAAAAGGGCCTGCCGCAGCGGCAGGCCCTTCCGGCTCAGTCCCCAAAACAGGTCTCCATACCCACCTTGACGCACCCATCGGGGGCATACTTCCAGTGATCCAGCCGACCCTCCCGGACAAAATACTCCAACGGCCCGGGCCTGGGGTCCGGGGGCAGCCGGTCGATGACCAACAGCTTGATCTTCATGCGGTGGGGGAGGATGGCCTTGATGTACACCGATACCCGGGAGCCCTCCTCCAGGCCCGGGTCCCGCTCCGCCAGGCCGGACAGGTTGGGGGCCAGCTCCACGAACACCCCGTAGTCCTTTACCCCCCGGACGATGCCGGGCACCGTCATCCCCGGCTGGAACCGGGCGGCGTTCTCTTCCCAGGTGCCCAACAGCTCCTTGTGGGTCAGGTAAATCCGCTCCGCCTTACGGTCCAGGTCCAGCACCGCCGCCAGCAGAGGCTGGCCCACCTGGAACCGGGCCGCCGGGTGGGGGATGCGGGACACCGAGATATTCTCCACCCCGATGAGGGAGGGTACCCCGCAGCCCACATCCACAAAGGCCCCAAAAGGCTCCAGATGGGTGACGGCGGCAGGGATGATCTGGCCGGGACGCAGGTGCTCCAGCATGTGGTCCAGTGCCAGCCGCTGGGCGGCCCGCCGGGAGAGGATGGGACGCACGCCCTCGCCTGTCTCTTCCAGTTCTGTGACTGTAAAGCAAATCGGCTTGCCGACCCGAGACAGGATGGCGATGTCCCGGGTGCTCCCTTCCGCAATGCCCAGGGCGGCTTCTTCCCGGGAAATAAAGCCTGTAAAGGGTCCAAGGCTGACAGACAGGTGATGCTCCGGGGAGCAGGACACCGCCAATCCTTCCAATACCTGGCCGGTCTCCATGGCCTGCCGCAGGCCCTCCAAACTGGCGCAGGCCTGCCGGTTTTCCGGCGTATCCAGCAGCCGCCCTTCAGGCGGAAATCGCTTCGTCAATATAACCAAATCCTTTCTGCGTCCCGGCGGGATTTTCTTACCTAAACACTATATGCAAAGGGCAACCTTGAATTGACATGGGCGGGGCTAGAAAGCTATAATATTCTTTACATTAATAAAGTACAAAGCAAGGGGGAACCGCCGTGGACATCCGTGTGGGCGACGTACTGGAGCTGAAAAAGGAGCATCCCTGCGGCAGCCGCCGGTGGGCGGTGCTGCGGGTGGGAATGGATTTTCGCCTGCGCTGCGAAGGCTGCGGCCATGAGCTGATGATCCCCCGGAGCAAAGCAGAAAAAAGCGTGAAAAAAATCATTCGGGCCGGGGAGGAACAGGCATGAAGGAATTGTGGAGCAAGCGGGCCAGGGCGCTGACCCCCTACGTCCCGGGGGAGCAGCCCCGGGAGCGGAAGTTTATCAAGCTGAATACCAATGAAAACCCCTATCCCCCCTCGCCCATGGCCCTGGCGGCCATCCGGGAGGCGGCCTGCGACACCCTGCGGCTCTACCCCGACCCGGAGTGCACCAACCTGCGGGAGGTGCTGGCTGCCCGCTATGGCCTGAAACCCCAGCAGGTCTTTGTGGGCAACGGTTCCGACGAGGTGCTGGCCATGTGCTTCCAGGCCTTTTTTGACCCGGACCGGCCCATTCTCTTCCCCGACATCACCTACAGCTTCTACACGGTGTATGCCGACCTGTTTGGCCTGACCTACCGCCAGATCCCTCTGGACGAGAACTTCGCGGTGCCCCGGGAGCCCTTCCTGGAGGAGAACGGCGGAATCGTCATCGCCAACCCCAACGCCCCCACCGGCCGGGCTCTTTCCCTCAGCGGGGTGAAGGCGGTGCTGGAAGGCAACCCCAATGCTGTGGTGGTGGTGGACGAGGCCTATGTGGACTTCGGCGCCCGCTCCGCTGTGGAACTGGTGGACTGCCACCCCAACCTGGTGGTAGTGCAGACCATGTCCAAATCCCGCTCCCTGGCGGGGCTGCGGGTGGGCTTCGCTTTCGCCAACGAGAACCTGATCGCCGCCCTGAACAGCGTCAAGAACTCCTTCAACTCCTACACCCTGGACCGGCTTGCCTTGGCGGGGGCAGAGGGGGCTCTGCGGGATGTGGACTACCTGCGGGCCACCTCCATGAAGATCATCCATACCAGAGGGTATACCGCCTGCCGGCTGAAGGCCCTGGGGTTCCAGGTGGTGGATTCCTCCGCTAATTTTCTCTTTGTGTCCCACCCCGACGTGGCTGCCAAGACCCTGCTGGACGGCCTGCGGGAGCGGGGCATCCTGGTGCGGTGGTTTGATAAGCCCCGCATCAACAACTACCTGCGCATCACCATCGGCACCGACCAGGAGATGGAGACCCTGTGCCAGGCCATGGCGGAGCTGGTGGGAAAAGAGGGGTAAGCCGTGAAGGATAAGCATCTTCATATTTTGTGGACCAACGCTGACCCCACAGTGTTTGAGAAAATGATCCTGATGTACTCGGTGAACAGCCTGCTTCGGGGCTGGTGGGAGGGGGTCACCGTCATCATCTGGGGGGCCACCGCCGCCCTGGCCGCCAATGACCCCAGGGTGCGGGAACAGATTGCCACGGCCATGCGGCAGGGGGTGAAGTTTTCCGCCTGCATCACCTGCGCCCGGGAGCTGGGGGTGGAGGACCAGCTGCGGGACATGGGGATGGAGGTCATCTCCTGGGGCCCGCCCTTGACGCAGCTGCTCCAGGACCGTGTACCTTTGCTGACCGTATAATAGAATCAAATTGTCACACGGCCTGCCGCGCACAGCGCGGCAGGCCGTTTTCTTTAGACCCCGGACCTGATTTGACCTTTTTTATGGGGACGGGCCGGTATAATGAGGGCTGCACGCCAGGGCCGGAAAGGGGGAGCGGGCGGTGGTGGTCTATCTGGATCAGGTGTTTCTGCTGAATTTCGTGGTGGACTACCTGCTGCTGCTGTGTTCCGGACGGCTGGCGGGGGAGGTGCTCCGCCGGCGGCGGCTGGCCCTGGGGGCGGCCATCGGGGCGGGGTATGCCGGGGCGGCCTGCCTGCCTGGGCTGGGGTTTCTCCTCCATCCCCTGTGCAAGGTGGGGGTGGGGGTGCTGACGGTGCTGGCGGGCTACGGCGGCAGCCGGCGGCTGCTCCGGCTGAGCCTGGTGTTTTTCGCCGTGTCCGCCGCCTTTGGGGGCGGCATCCTGGCGCTCCAGCTGCTGGGCGGGCCGGGGCTCACCCTGACCAACGGGGTGGTGGCCTTTCCCCTGGACCTGAAGGTGGTGCTGCTGTCGGCGGCTGTGTGCTATGGGATCATCACCCTGGTCTTTCAGCGGGCGGCCCGCCACAGCCCCCGAAGGGAGCTGGCCCCGGCGGTACTCACCCTGGGAGAGCGGCAGGTGGCGCTCACCGTCCTGGTGGACACCGGCAACACCCTCACCGATCCGGTAACCGGTCGGCCGGTACTGGTGGCGGAGGGGGAAAAGGTGGGAGGGCTCTTTCCGCCGGGAACCGCCCCCGGTCCGGAGGCGCTGAAAGATCCGGCTGCCGCCCTGGAGGGGCTGCAAAAGGCTGGGCTGCGGTGCCGCCTGCTGCCCTACCAGGCGGTGGGGGTAGAGTGCGGCCTGCTGCTGGCCCTGCGCCTGGACCGGGTACGGGTGGGGGAGGAGGACTACGGCCCTCTGCTGGTGGCCCTGTCCCCCACAAGGCTCACCGACGGGGGCGGGTACAGCGCGTTGATCGGAGCATGAAGGAGGATGGACAGATGGGGTGGAAGGCACGGCTCTATGTGCGCCTGCAAAAGCTGCTGGCCCGGGCGGGTTTGAGGCTGCCGGGCAAGATCATGTACATCGGCGGGAGCGATACCCTTCCCCCGCCCCTGAGCAGGGAAGAGGAGGCGGGGCTCATCGCCCGGCTGGACCAGGGGGAACAGGACGTACGGGCTCAGCTCATCGAGCGCAACCTGCGGCTGGTGGTATACATTGCCCGCCGGTTTGAGAACACTGGGGTGGGCATTGAGGACCTGATCTCCATTGGCACCATCGGACTCATCAAGGCCATCAACACCTATCAGCCCGCCAAGAACATCAAGCTGGCCACCTACGCCTCCCGGTGTATCGAAAACGAGATCCTGATGCACCTGCGCAAGACCACCAATCTGAAAAGCGAGGTGTCCTTTGACGAGCCCCTGAACACCGACTGGGACGGCAACGAACTGCTGCTCTCCGATATTCTGGGCACCGAAAACGATCTGGTAATGAAGCCCATTGAGGAGGACGTGGACCGGCAGCTGCTCTTCCGGGCTATGGAGAAGCTGGACGGCCGGGAGCGGCACATCATTACCCAGCGCTTCGGCCTGGACGGCAAGCCGGAGCGTACCCAGAAGGAGGTGGCCGACAGCCTGGGTATCTCCCAATCGTATATTTCCCGGCTGGAAAAGCGGATCATTGCCCGGCTGAAACGGGAGATCCTGCGGCTGATGTAGAGGCCTTCCGGCGCAAAAAGAATGAGATATTTTTAACAATAATGTTACAATAATAACAATGATTTTTGGGTAAAACCGTTGACTTTTTCGAAAAAAGTGCTATACTCTAACTGAACTAAATAGTTCAGAAAGCATATTCCGTGCCAAAGTATGTTGTAGAAAGGAAGTATCACAATGGAACGGCTGACTCAGGAACAATACGGACTGTATATCAACGGCAAGTGGGTGCCTGCCAGCGATGGTGCTACCTTTACCACCCGGTGTCCCGCCAACGGGGAAGTACTGGCCACCTGCGCCCAGGCCACCAAGGAGGACGTGGACACCGCCGTCAATGCCGCCTGGGATGCGTTCAAGAGCTGGAAGAACATCACCACCAACGAGCGTGCCGCCATATTGAATAAGGTGGCCGATATTATTGAGGAGAATGCCGAGCATCTGGCTATGGTGGAGTCCATGGACAACGGCAAGCCCATCCGGGAGACTCTGGCCATCGACGTGCCCTATTCTGTCCGCCATTTCCGGTACTTTGCCGGCTGCATTATGGCGGAGGAGGGCTCCGCCAACATTCTGGACGGCACCACCCTTTCCCTGATCCTCCGGGAGCCCATCGGCGTGGTGGGCCAGATCGTACCCTGGAACTTCCCCTTCCTCATGGCTGCCTGGAAGCTGGCCCCCGTGCTGGCCGCAGGCTGCTGCACCGTGTTCAAGCCCTCCAGCGACACCCCGCTGAGCGTGCTGGAACTGGCCCGTCTGACCCAGGACGTGATCCCCGCGGGCGTGTTCAATGTCATTACCGGCTCCGGCTCCAAGTCCGGTCAGTACATCCTGGATCATCCCGGTTTCCGCAAGCTGGCCTTTACCGGCTCCACCGAGGTGGGCGGCTGCGTGGCCTGCGCCGCCGCCGAGCGGCTCATCCCCTCCACCCTGGAGCTGGGCGGCAAGAGCGCCAACATCTATTTTGACGACTGCAAGTGGGATATGGCCATGGACGGCTTGCAGCTGGGCATCCTGTTCAATCAGGGCCAGGTGTGCTGCGCCGGTTCCCGCGTGTTTGTCCAGGACACCATTTATGACAAGTTCGTGGAGGAGGCTGTCAAGCGCTTCAACGCCGTCAAGGTGGGCGTACCCTGGGAGAAGGACACCCAGATGGGCTCCCAGATCAACGAGAACCAGGTGAAGAAGATCCTGGATTACATCGAGATCGGCAAGAACGAGGGGGCCAAGGTGGCCTGCGGCGGCGAGCGCGCCACCGAGGGCGAGCTGGCCAAGGGCTGCTTCATGAAGCCCACCCTGCTGGTGGACGTGAACAACAAGATGCGGGTGGCTCAGGAAGAGATCTTCGGGCCCGTGGCCTGTGTCATCAAGTTCCATGACGAGGACGAGGTCATCGCCATGGCCAACGACAGCAGCTATGGTCTGGGCGGCGCCGTATGGACCCGGGACATCAACCGGGCCATCCGGGTGTCCAGAGGCATCGAGACCGGCCGTATGTGGGTCAATACCTACAACTCCATCCCCGAGGGCGCCCCCTTCGGCGGCTACAAGGCCTCCGGTATCGGCCGAGAGACCCACAAGGTCATCCTGGAGCACTACACCCAGATGAAGAACATTATGATCAACCTGTCCGAGTCCCCCTCCGGCTTCTATCCCGAGAAGTAAGCCGTTCAACCGCAAAAGGAGGGCCTGCCGCGTTTTGCGGCAGGCCCTCCTTTTGCCTTACAGTCCCATGGAATCCGCCAGGCTGCACTTCATCTGATCCATCTTTTTGACGGCCTTCCGAGCCATCCGCCGCATCTGGGGGTCTTGCATCCCCTTGGCGGTTACCGCCATGCCGATGGAGGCCCCGGCAATGATGCCCAGACCCATGCCGCCTAAAAATCCGTGCTTGGTCATTTCATCAGCTCCCTTCACTGTTCGGTGCCTTTTTATTATTGCCCCAAAGGCTGAAAAATCCGTTGCTAAATAATGCGAATCAAGGTATAATGGAAAGCAGACAGAGAGAACAACAGGAGGGGGACGGGAGTTGGACCTGTACCCCTTTTTGCTGTGCAAATGCACAGCGGAGCAACCATGTGTTTTGCGTATGGGCTACCATGCGCGCCAGCCTTGTCCGCCTGCGGGCGAGGCCATACCTATGAAAGGAGTGATCTGGTGAAACTGTTGATTCGTCAGGGCCGTCTGGTGGACCCGGTGGGCGGAATCGGCGGCGTGATGGACATTTTGATGGAAAAGGGCAAGATTACCGTCATCGGCAGCAACATCAACGAGCCCGACGCCCAGGTGATCGACGCCACCGGCCTGACGGTGTGCGCCGGGCTGGTGGATATGCACGTCCACCTGCGGGAGCCCGGCTTCGAGTACAAGGAGACCATCCAGACCGGGGCCGCCGCCGCCGCCCGGGGAGGCTTTACCTCCATCGCCTGTATGCCCAACACCAGGCCCACGGTGGACTGCCCGGAGCAGGTGGACTATGTGCTCAAACAGGCCGCCCAGGCCTGCGGCGTCCATATCTGGCCCATCGGGGCGGTGTCCAAAGGACAGAAGGGCCAGGAGCTCACCGACTTTGAGGCCCTGAAAAACGCCGGAGCGGTGGCCCTGTCCGACGACGGGGTGCCGGTGCAGAGCGCCAACCTCATGCGGGACGGCCTTATCACCGCCCACCGGCAGAACCTGACCATTCTCTCCCACTGCGAAGATGCCGACATGGTGAAAAACTATGCCGTCAACGAGGGCCGGGTATCCCGGCAGCTCCGGCTGCCCGGCCGGCCCGCCATCGCCGAGGAGATCATGGTGGCTCGGGACGCCATGCTGGCCGAAGAGACCGGCGCCGCCGTCCACATCTGCCACATCTCCACCGCCAAATCGGTGGCCCTGGTGCGGCGGTACAAGCGCAAGGGAGTACAGATCACCTGTGAGACCTGCCCCCAGTATTTCTCTCTCACCGAGGACGAGATCCTGACCAAGGGCACCATGGCCCGGGTGAACCCGCCCCTGCGGACCTGGTCCGACGTGGAGGCCATCATCGAGGGGCTGAAGGACGGCACCATCGACGCCATCGCCACCGATCACGCCCCCCACTCCGCCGAGGAGAAGGCCCGGCCCCTCACCGAGGCCCCCAGCGGCATGGTGGGGCTGGAGACCGCCCTGGGGGTCACCCTCACCTACCTCTACCACACCGGGGAGCTGCCCCTGTCCGACATTCTGCGGAAAATGACCATCAATCCCGCATGTATCCTCCGGCTGCCCACCAAGGGCCGGCTGGCCATCGGGTCGGACGCCGACCTGATCCTCTTCGACCCGGACGAGCGCTGGACGGTGGACCCGGAGAAATTTGCCTCCAAAGCCCGCAACACCCCCTTTGCCGGGATGGAGCTGCGGGGCAAGGTGAAATACACCATTGTGGGCGGAGACGTGATCTATCAGGATCAGTAAGAAAGAGATAAAGGAGACGTGAATTATGTCCTTCGATCATCTGCAGGAAGCCATCATCGCCATGAAGAACCCCACCGTGGCCGGCCTGGACCCAAAGCCCGAGTATGTGCCCCCCCACATCCGCAAGGAGTGCTATGAGAAGTATGGCGAGACCCTGGAGGGGGCCGCCGAGGCCATCTTCCGCTTCAACTGCGGCCTGATGGACGCCCTGTGCGACATCGTCCCCGCAGTGAAGCCCCAGGCAGCCTACTACGAGCGCCTGGGCTGGCGGGGCCTGGAGATGCTGGAGCGCACCATCCGCTACGCCAAGGATAAGGGCTTCTTCGTCATCGCCGACATCAAGCGGGGGGACATCGGCTCCACCGCCGAGGCCTACTCCGACGGCTGGCTGGGCACCACCAAGGTGGGGGAGGGAAGCTTTGCCTCCTTTGACGCCGACTGCGTCACCCTCAACGGCTACATGGGCTCCGACAGCGTGAACCCCTTCCTCAAGACCTGCAAGGCCCTGGACAAATGCGCCTTCATCCTGGTCAAGACCTCCAACCCCAGCTCTGGGGAGCTGCAAAACGTGGCCGCCGGCGACGGCGACACGGTGTACGGCCTGATGGCCGACCTCATCGAGCAGTGGGGGGCTGGCACCCAGGGCAAGTATGGCTACACCGTGGCCGGGGCGGTGGCCGGGGCCACCCACCCCGACGAGCTCAAGCAGATCCGGGCCCGGATGCCCCACAGCTTCCTGCTGGTGCCCGGCTACGGGGCCCAGGGCGGCACCGCCGAGGACGTGCAGTACGCTTTCCAGGACAAGGGCCGGGGCGCTATTGTCAACTCCTCCCGGGGTATCATCTGCGCCTGGCAGAAGACCGGCAAGGACGGCATGGACTATCAGGAGGCCGCCCGCAACGCCGCCATCGCCATGCGGGACGACATCTGCCGGTTCACCACCATCGAGTAAGGAGGAGAGACCATGCCCATTGAACAGCTGTGCACCGTGGTGGGAATGACTCCACTCAACAACAGCACTTACTGGATGACTCTGGAAGTGGGGAAGATGGTGGAGGAGCAGGGCCTCCGGGCCGGACAGTTCCTTCACGTGGCCTGCGGGGAGGGGAACCTCCTCCGCCGCCCTATCTCTGTGGCCTGCGTTGTGGCCGACGAGCCGGAGAATACCGCCGCCCTCATCTTTGAGGTGAAGGGGGAGGGTACCCGCTGGCTGGCCCAGCGGAAGGTAGGTGACCAGGTAGACGTGCTGGGTCCCCTGGGCAACGGCTTTGCCGTGGAAGAGGGTGGCCGCTATCTCCTGGTGGGCGGCGGCATCGGCGTGCCCCCGCTGCTGGGCTACGCCGAGGGTTTCCACAAGAACGCCATGGCCGTGCTGGGCTTCCGCTCCGCCGACCGGGTGATCCTGGCCGACCGGTTCCAGGATGCCTGTAAGGCAACTTACCTTTGCACCGATGACGGAAGCCTTGGGCGCCATGGCTTTGTGGATGCTCAGGTGAAGGATCTTCTTGAAAAGCATAAAGACTTTACAGCGGTTTTGGCCTGCGGGCCCAAGCCCATGCTGAAAAACGTGGCCAAAGTGGCGGCGGAGTACGGCGTGCCCTGCCAGGTGTCCATGGAGGAGCGGATGGCCTGCGGCGTGGGGGCCTGCCTGGGCTGTGCCATCCAGATGGCCGACGGCACCATGAAGCATGTGTGCAAGGACGGCCCGGTATTTGACGCCAAGGAGGTGGACTGGAATGTCTGAGCGAGAGAAGTTTCTCTATACCCCGGAGGCGAGGAACAATGCCGGGCCGGGGCAGCCCCCGGAAAAGGCGCCGGGCTCCGTGATGGTGCGGCCGGAGCGGCGGGACCTGCCGGTGGATCAGTCAGTTGACCTGGCAGGGGTGCGGCTGAAAAACCCCATCGTGGTGGCCTCGGGCACCTTTGGCTTCGGCCGGGAGTACGGCCAGTTTTATGACCTCAGTGAACTGGGGGGCATCTGTGCCAAGGGCCTGACCCTCCACCGCCGGGAGGGCAACCCGCCTCCCCGCATTGCCGAGACCCCCATGGGTATCCTCAACTCCGTGGGCCTCCAGAACCCCGGGGTGGACGCCTTCATTGAGCACGAGCTGCCCGAGCTGCGCCGCCATGATCTGGCGGTCATCGCCAACATCTCCGGCAATACCCCGGAGGAGTACGGCATTATGTGCGAGAAGCTGTCGGAGGCCGGTGTGGACATGATCGAGGTGAACATCTCCTGCCCCAACGTGAAGGCGGGAGGGCTGGCCTACGGCACCAAGCCGGAGCTGGCCGCCGAGGTCACCAAAATGGCCAAGGCCCACGCCACTGTGCCTGTCATGGTGAAGCTGTCCCCCAACGTCACCGACATCACCGAGATCGCCCGGGCGGTGGCTGACGCCGGTGCGGACGCCCTGTCCCTCATCAACACCCTGCGGGGAATGCGTATCGACGTAAACACCCGCCGTCCCATTTTGAAGATGAACACCGGGGGCCTGTCCGGCCCCGCCGTGCTGCCGGTGGCGGTGCGGATGGTGTGGGAGGTGGCAAACGCCGTAGACCTGCCCATCCTGGGCATGGGGGGCGTGGCCAAAGGAGAGGACGCCGCCCAGCTCATGCTGGCGGGAGCCTCCGCCGTGGCGGTGGGCACTGCCTGCTTTGCCGACCCCTACGCCCCCATCAAGGTGCGGGACGGTCTGGCCCAGATCGCATGCGCCCAGGGGCTTGACAAGGTATCTAACTTGACAGGCGGCGTGCGCCCCTGGTAAGAATGAAAGGCTTATTTTAAGTAAGAAGTGAGATTCGACCCATGACCAAAGTATATATCATCCGCCACGCCGAGGCGGAGGGCAACCTGTACCGCCGGATCCACGGCTGGTACAACAGCCTCATCACCGACAACGGCTACCGCCAGATTGCCGCCCTCCGGGGCCGGTTCGCCAAGGAGCCCATCGACGCGGTGTACTCCAGCGATCTGTTCCGCACCATGACTACCGCCAAGGCCATCTATCCCAGCCACGGTCTGGAGCTCCACACCACTCCCGCCCTCCGGGAGATCGGTGTGGGCGTGTGGGAGGACACCCCCTGGGGCGCCCTGGAACGCCACGACGCCACCCGGCTCATCTACTTTAACCACTCGTCCCCCCAGTTTCAGGTGGAGGGAGGGGAGACCTTTGCCCAGGTCCAGGCCCGGATGAAGAGAGCGGTGCTGGACATCGCCGCCCGCCATCCCGGACAGACGGTGGCTCTCTTCTCCCACGGCACTGCCATCCGCTGCCTTCAGGGCGCGGTCCGGGGCCTGGGTCCCGGCGAGATGGACGGTCTGGGCCACAGCGACAACACCGGCGTCACCTGCCTGGAGGTGGAGGGGGATCAAGTCCATATCGTCTATGAAAACGACAACTCCCACCTGCCCGAGGAGATCTCCACCCTGGCCCGCCAGAAGTGGTGGAAGTCCCGGGAGGGAAATATGGCGGACGCCAACCTGTGGTTCCGGCCCCTGGATCTGGCTCGGGAGGAGAAGCGCTATCTGGACGCCCGGCACGAGGCCTGGCTGGACATCCACGGCCCCCATATCCCCTTTGACGGCCAGGGCTTCCTGGCCGACGCCCGGTACTGCTGGGAGCAGGACAAGAAGAAAGCCTTGTCAGTAGCCATGCAGCGGGGCGAGGTTGCCGGCTTGATCCAGTTGGATCTGGAGCGGTACGCCGACCAGGCCGTGGGCTACATCCCCTTCGTGTACATGACCCCCCAGCACCGGAAAAAGGGCTTGGGAGTACAGCTGCTGGGTCAGGCGGTGTCCATCTACCGCCCCCTGGGCCGGGTAAAACTGCGGCTGCGGTGCGCCCCTGACAACCAGATCGCCCAGCGGTTCTACAAAAAGTACGGTTTTGTGAAAATCGGAGAAGTCCAGGGGGCCAGAGTGCCTCTGGACCTGCTGGAAAAATACATCGGTTATGAAACCAAGGATTGACAGAGGAGACCTATGAATCAATTTTTGCCCGTCTCCAAGGCGGATATGGCAGCCCGGGGCTGGGACTGGTACGACTTTCTCATTCTCACCGGCGACGCCTACGTGGACCACCCCTCCTTTGGTACCGCCATCATTTCCCGGGTGCTGGAGGCGGAGGGTTACCGGGTGGCCATCCTGGCCCAGCCGAACTGGCGCAAGCCGGAGTCCTTTACAGCGCTTGGCCGGCCCCGCCTGGGGGTCATGTTGTCCGCCGGCAACCTGGACTCCATGGTAGCCCACTACACCGTGGCCAAAAAGCGCCGCCACGACGACGCCTATTCCCCCGGCAACCGGGCCGGCCTGCGGCCTGACCGGGCCGCCATCGTTTATGCCAACAAGATCCGGGAGGTCTTTGGTGACATCCCCCTGGTGATCGGCGGGCTGGAGGCATCCCTCCGCCGGTTCGCCCACTACGACTACTGGGAGGACAAGGTGCGCCGGTCGGTGCTCTTTGACAGCCAGGCCGACCTGCTGGTGTACGGCATGGGGGAGACCGCCACCCGGGAGATCGCCGCCCGGCTGGCCTCCGGCACGCCGGTGGGGGAGATCACAGATGTAAAGGGAACAGCCTTTATTGCAAAAGACCCCTCTGCCTGCGCCTACCCCAAGGTGGAATGCCCCTCCTTTGAGCAGGTGCGGGAGGACAAACGGCAGTACGCCGTGGCCAATCAAATCCAGTACGAGGAGCATGACCCCATCCGGGGGAAGGCCATCCTCCAGCGCCACGGGGACCGGCTGCTTATTGTCAATCCCCCCGCCATGCCCCTGACCACGGCGGAGCTGGATTTTGTGGCTGAGCTGCCCTACGTCCGGGAGCCCCACCCCATGTACGACGAGATGGGGGGCGTGCCCGCCATTGAGGAGGTGCGCTTCTCGGTGGCCCACAACCGGGGCTGCTTCGGAGCCTGCAACTTCTGTTCCCTGGCCTTCCACCAGGGGCGGATTATTTCCTCCCGCAGCCATGAGAGCGTGCTCCGGGAGGTGGAGGCCCTGACCCATCACCCGGGCTTCAAGGGGTATATCCACGACGTGGGAGGGCCCACCGCCAACTTCCGCCGGCCCGCCTGCAAAAAGCAGATGAAGGCGGGATTGTGCCGTGGGAAAGCCTGCCTGGTTCCCGCCGCCTGTCCCAACCTGGACGCCGACCACACCGACTATCTCATGTTGCTGCGGAAAATTCGGGCGGTCCCCGGCGTGAAAAAGGTATTTATCCGGTCGGGCATCCGGTTTGATTTCCTGCTGAAGGACGGCAACGGAGAGTTTTTTGCCGAGCTGGTGAAGCACCATGTGTCCGGTCAGCTGAAGGTGGCCCCGGAGCACTGCGTCAACACAGTGCTGGACTGCATGGGCAAACCTCATATTGAGGTATACGAGAAATTCCGTCAAAAATATGAGCGGCTCAACCAGAAATACGGCAAGGAGCAGTATCTGGTGCCCTATCTCATGTCCTCCCACCCGGGGTGCACCCTCAACGACGCGGTGCGTCTGGCGGAGTGGCTGAACAAATCGGGCCGCCAGCCCGAGCAGGTTCAGGACTTCTATCCCACCCCCGGCACCCTGTCCACTTGTATGTACTATACCGGCATCGACCCCCGCACCATGGAGCCGGTGTATGTGCCCCGTGACCCCCACGAGAAGGCCATGCAGCGGGCCCTGATGCAGTGGAAACGGCCGGAGAAGCGGTCTCTGGTACGGGAGGCTCTGTACCGTGCCCACCGGGAGGACCTGATCGGTTACGGCAAGGAGTGCCTGCTTCGGCCGGAACACCGCAAGGCCGCGGCCCAAAGCGCCTCCGCAGGCAAGTCCAAACCGGACAAATATAAAAAGCCGGCGGAGTCCGTCCGCAAGGCCAAGCCGGTCAAAAAGGCGGGCTGGGCGGTGGCAAAACCCAAAAAGAACGCACGCCCCGGGAAAAAGAGAAGCAAATAATCAGATCAGAAAGAAAACCAAAACGAAGGTTCCGGGCTTGGCTGTTTAGCCAGGCCCGGAATTTTTTGTTCTTATATTGTGACAGGTTAAGAAATATGATACAATAATATTAATTATAACCTCTGAGAGCTTGTATTAAATGACCAAACAGCAGCTATCCGCCTGAAGTCCTCTTCCGCTTGCTTTTGAAATAGAAGGAGTATCGGTATGACCATATGTTCCATTGGTCCTGGGCAGATAGAGTCCGTCCGGGAGATGTTTCCCCACAGCGTATACTGGCAGGCCCGCACCGGGCTGGCCGATGTGTTCGGCCTGCAGGACGATAACGGCGTGCTTCAGGCGGTGATGGCGGCGGAGGTGCGGGGTCTGGCCACACGCCTGCTGTGGCTGTGGGTGGCCCCGGACTACCGGCGGCAGGGATTGGGGCGGATGATGCTTCTCACCCTGATGGCCAACGGGCACGACGCCGGAACAAACCGGCTGGAGCTGGACTTCCCTGTAGACGATAACCTGGAGATGTTCTCCCTGATGGTCGGCCTGAACGTGCCCTTCCGGCAGATTGGCAGTCTCTACGCCACGACCCTGGGCCAGGTGGACCTAAGCCGGCTGGAGGGCCATGTGCGCCAGGCGGTAGGGTTTCCCTTGGGGCAGGCTGACCCGCTCCAGAGAAAGGAAGTGGGGCAAGTGCTCCGGAGCCAGCAGATGCCCGCCCACCCGGAGCTGGTGGCCCAGTGCTATGACCCGGACCTGAGCCGGCTGTTTTTCCGGGATGGCGCCCTGCGGGCTATGCTGCTGATAGAGGCGGGGGCCCATCTGTGCGTATCCTATCTTTGGTGCGACAAGGAGTGGAGCCAGATCCTGCCCGGGCTGCTGGTCTGCTGTCTGCGGGCAGCCAGGGAACGGTATCCGGCGGATACGGAGCTCTATACCGGCACCATCGCGGAGTCCGCCTCCCGGCTCAGCGACGCTTTCTTACCCAACGCCAAGAAAACCCTGGTATTCCAATACCGGATTCCCATCGGCTGAACTCAGCAACCACTGCATTAGAAAGGAGTGCCCGCTTATGGAGCCTGTCATGCTAGAAAAACACCGAAAAGCCGGGGCTCCGCCCCCGCCGGACCCGGCTCCGCAGCAGTTTGCCGACCCGATCCAGCAGCAGCAGACTGCCACGGTGCAGCTGGACCAGGAGCAGGAGACGGCAGAGCCTGTCCAGGCTACCTTGCAGGCCCGTACCCAGCTCACCGACGGGATTCCTCCGGCAGAGGAACCCATGGCCCCGTCGGCGGAGCTGACCGAGGCCCAGAAGATGGAGCTGGCCCAGATCTCCAACAAAAGGAAGCGGGAGAAACGGACCAGGGAGATGCGGGAGGAAAACCGCCAGCGGATTCAAGCCCGGCAGCAAAGGGTCCAGGAGCGGCAGCCGGAGGATGTTCGGGCGGAGGCATACCAGGCAGAGCGGAGGAATGTCATAGCGGGCATTCTTGATATCTGTAAACAGGTCGACCAACTGGCCATTGCGCAGGACAAAAAGGAGAGTATCATCCGGAATCTCCAGTTTTCTCATACCATGCTGCAATCCATGACCGCCCAACTTACCCGGACTATCCCCAGGGATCAGGCGAGCTTTGAAACTTTTCTGCATATGCTTTACCACTTTATTGGCAACATAAACGAGAACAGTAACCTTGTGTATCATAAACTAGAGGAGTTGGATGGCGATCAAGCGATCCCACCGGACACCGTAAAGTCTCTGTTGCGTGCCATGGTAAATACGGCATATATTGATAACACCACCAGAATGCATATTCAGGATGTGGCCTGGCAGGCCTTTTATAACAGAGAACAGGTGACCTGGGGCACGTTGTTCGAGCGTGCAAAGAAGGAGCAGGTGATCGACGTCACCGGCCAGAAAACCGGACGCATGGGACAGGCCATGAGCGCGGTGATCACCATCGGAACAGGGGAGGATACCAAGTTCTTTAAGGAGGACGAGCGCATCCAGAGCGATGCGGAGATCATACATGACGCCCGGGAGGAGATCAAAGCGGGCCTGAAAACCGAAAAGGAGCGCCAGAATGTGGAGCGTTTCTGTCACGCCGAGGAAGGACAGCTCAGCCAGATGGAGCAAGTGATCAAGCTGCTGGATGAGAAGGTAGATAAGACAAAGGGCAGCCTGAATAACACGGATCTGTTGAAGCTGCTCAAACAAACCGGCGCCTTGGCAAAAGTGGGCGTCAAATATCTCTCCAAGGAAACGGCGGCCAAACTCATAAAGGCGGTGCTGCGCCGGAGGATGGCCACATCAATCGGTAAAACGCTGGGGTTGGAGGAAGGCGAGGGATTGAGCGAACGCAATATCGCGACTGTCCGAATGGCCTCCCTTTTGGGCATGAAGGAACAGGTGGTACACAGCCAGCAGGTCAAGCTGATTCAGGATGGTTCAACCCGCTCCGGATTTGTGATGAATAAGGCCAGGGGATTGGATTATACCCGGCTGAACAAACAAGCGCCTCCCGGTCATGATGAATATACCGGCGAATTCCAGCGCCAGATGATGAATTTACAGCTTCTGGACAATATCTGCGGACAGTTTGACCGGCATTTGAACAACGTATTCTTTGATTATGCCAAGCAAGGGGGACAAGTACAGCTCCGGGGGATTATGGGGATAGACAACGACATGGCCTTTGGTACGAAATACATTACCTCAGGAACGCACATTCACATGCGCAGCTGTATGGATGAGAAGGACAACTATATCTTTCCGGTGGTGGACCGGGACTTCTATGAACATCTGATGACCATTGACAGTGATATTCTTTTTGGGGAACTAACCATGATCCAAGACGATAAATATAAACGTGCGGTGTATTACCGGCTGAACCGAATTCGGACCGCGATTACGAAAGCACTGAACGGAAATCCGCCCACCTGCCGGCTGGTGGATAAAGACGGATGGGGAGAGGATACTCTGAAAGAGCTGTGCAAGGGTGAAACAACGGAGAAGAACAGGAGCTATCTGTCCCGTTTGGTGGCCTGCCGCAGAGCCCTTGCCGGCCAGAAGCCGTTATAACCCCTGCTTTGAAACAACTTGAAAAATTTTGGCTTAACCACTATGCAAACCTGGAAAACTATATTAAAATAGGTGAGGTATGAAATCCCGAAAAAGGAGTTGGAAGTATGAGTGAACCGCAGTTCAAGCGGATCCTTCTGAAGGTGAGCGGCGAGGCACTGGCCGGCGAGGCCAGCCGCGGCCTGGATTTTGACGTGATCGGCAGCGTGTGCGACGTCATCAAGAAGTGTGTGGCCGTCGGGGTCCAGGTGGGCATCGTAGTAGGCGGCGGCAACTTCTGGCGTGGCCTGAAGGACGGCGGCGACCGGATGGAGCGCACCCGGGCCGACCACATGGGTATGCTGGCCACCACCATCAACGCCCTGGCTGTGGCCGATATGCTGGAGCAGAAGGGCGTGGACGTGCGGGTGCAGACCGCCATTGAGATGCGGTCCATTGCCGAGCCCTATATCCGCTCCAAGGCTATCCGCCACATGGAGAAGGGAAGAGTGGTCATCTTCGGCTGCGGCACCGGCAATCCCTTCTTCTCCACGGACACCGCCGCTGTGCTCCGGGCCGCCGAGATCGACGCCGACGCCATCCTCCTGGCGAAGAACATTGACGGCGTCTATTCCGCTGATCCCAAGAAGGACCCCAACGCGGTGAAGTATGACTCCATCACCTATGACGACGTCCTGGCCCAGCACTTGCAGGTGATGGATACCACCGCCACGTCCCTGTCCATGGACAACAAGATCCCGGTGATCCTGTTTGCCCTCAAGGACCCCGAGAACATTCTGCGGGTGGTCATGGGGGAGAAAATCGGCACCATCGTCAAGGAGGAACCGTGAAATGAAAGAGGTCAACAAGGAATTTGACGCGAAAATGCGTAAGACCATCGACGTGATCATCAGCGATTTCGCCAGCGTCCGTGCCGGCCGGGCCAATGCCGCCGTGCTGGACAAGATCACCGTGGACTACTACGGCGCCCCCACCCCCCTCAACCAGGTGGCGGCTATCTCCTCTCCCGATCCCCGCACCCTGATGATCCAGCCCTGGGACTCCACCCTGCTCAAGGCTATTGAGAAGGCCATCCAGACCTCTGATCTGGGCATCAACCCCCAAAACGACGGCCGGGTCATCCGCCTGGCCTTCCCCCAGCTCACTGAGGAGCGCCGCAAGGAGCTGTCCAAGCAGGTGAAGAAGTACGGGGAGAACGGCAAGGTGGCCATCCGCAACATCCGCCGGGACGCCATGGAGAAATTCAAGGCCATGGAGAAGAAGTCCGAGATCACCGAGGACGACCGGAAGGACTACGAGAAGGAACTCCAGGACCTCACCGACAAGCGGTGCAAGGAGATCGACGAGCTCACCGCCAAGAAGGAAGCGGAACTGATGGCGGTCTGACCCACGGTGGGTAACGAAATAAGCCCGGTGCGGGATGCCTCAGGTGTCCCGCACTGGTGTTGTATAGGCGGGTTTCAGCATGGCTATATTTAAACCAAAGGAAACGCCGGTGCAGGTGGACTTAGATCACCTGCCCCGGCATATTGCGATCATCATGGACGGCAACGGCCGCTGGGCCAAGCGGCGGGGGCTGCCCCGCACCGCGGGCCACGCCGCCGGGGCGGAGACCTTTCGCACCATTGCCACCTACTGCCAGAAGATCGGGCTGGAGTATCTGACGGTATACGCCTTCTCCACCGAGAACTGGAAGCGCCCCCTGGAGGAGGTCTCGGCCATCATCGGGCTGCTGAAAAAGTATCTGCTGGAGTCCATCGAGAAGATGGAAAAGGACAAGATCCGGCTGCACTTTTTCGGCGACCTGGACGCACTGCCCCCGGAGCTGCGGGAGCTCACCGTCCGCACCGACGACATCTCCACCCGGTATGAGGGTATGCAGGTCAACGTATGCTTCAACTATGGCGGCAGGGATGAGATCGTCCGGGCGGCCCGGGCCTTCGCCGAAGAATGCGCGGCGGGGAAGCGGCGGCCGGAGGAGCTCTCCGAGGAGCTGTTTTCCGGCTACCTGTACTCCGCCGGGGTGCCCGACCCCGACCTGGTGATCCGGCCCAGCGGCGAGATCCGGATATCCAACTTCCTGCTGTGGCAGTCGGCCTATGCCGAGTATTACTACACCGACGTACTGTGGCCCGACTTTTCCAAGGAGGAGCTGCACAGGGCCATTGCGGCCTATCAGGGGCGCTCCCGCCGTTTCGGAGGTGTCTGAGTGGTTAAGAGAATCATGGTTGCGGTGGTGTGTATCCCACTGCTGGGACTGGCGGTCTACGGGGTCTCTCCCAACTATCCGGTCATCATGCCCGTGCTGGTGGCCGGCCTGTCCATGATCGCCGTGCACGAGGCCCTGTGGTCCACCGGCTTTCTCAAGCACGCCCGCATCTCCTGCTATTCCATCATCATGGCCGGACTGATCCCCTTCTGGGTGTACTATGACGGCAAGCAGCTCCCCGCCATGGCGGCCATGTTCCTCTATGTGTTTATCCTCTTCTGCGAGGCCATCGGCAGCCAGAAGCGGATTACCCTGGAAAAACTGGGCGGGGCCGTGTTCCTCACCCTGGTGATTCCCTATTTCCTCTCGTCCATCCTGCGCATCCGTATGATGGAGCCCTGGCAGGCCCTCATTGTGCTTCCCTTTGAGATCGCCTTCCTCAGCGACGCCTTTGCCCTCTTTGCCGGCATGGCCTTCGGCAAGCACAAGCTGGCTCCTCAGCTCTCCCCCAAAAAGACGGTGGAGGGCGCCATCGGCGGCTTCGCCGGAGCGGTGGTGTGCACGGTAATTTTTGGCGTGGTGCTCCAGCTGGGCTTCTCCATGGAGGTCAACTATCTCTATCTGGCCATCTATGGCGCCCTGGGCAGCGTGGTGTCCCAGATCGGAGACCTGTCCTTTTCCTATATCAAGCGGGAGTACGGTATCAAGGACTTTGGCAACATCTTCCCCGGACACGGCGGCGTGTTGGACCGCTTTGACAGCGTGATCTTCTGCGCCCCTCTGGTGGAGCTGCTGCTCCACGTTCTGCCCGCGATTGGAGGCTGACTATGAGCAACTGTATTTCTCTGCTGGGGTCCACCGGCTCTATCGGGCGGCAATCACTGGAGGTGATTGCCGCCTCTGGCATGAAGGTGGCCGCCCTCACCGCCAACCGGGACGTGGCCCGGATGGAGGAACAGTGCCGCCAGTTTCTGCCCGGCCTGGCGGTGATGATGGACCCTGCCGCCGCGGCCGACCTGCGGCTCCGGCTGGCCGACACCTCGATCCGGGTGGCCCAGGGGATGGAGGGCCTGCTGGAGGCCGCCTCCCTGGAGGAGGCCGACACCGTCCTCACCGCCGTGGTAGGCATGGTGGGCCTGCGCCCCACTCTGGCCGCCGTACGGAAGGGCAAGCGGATCGCCCTGGCCAACAAGGAGACCCTGGTGTGCGCCGGGGAGCTGGTGATGGAGGAGGCCAAGACCTGGGGGGCGGAGATCGTACCGGTGGACTCGGAGCACTCCGCCATCTTCCAGTGCCTCCAGGGCTGCAAGGACCGGGGCGAAGTGAAGCGCCTCATCCTCACCGCCTCCGGCGGGCCCTTCTTCGGCTGGAAGAAGGAGGACATTGCCGCCGCCACCGTGGAGCAGGCCCTGAAGCACCCCAACTGGTCCATGGGGGCCAAGATCACCGTGGACTCGGCCACACTGATGAACAAGGGCCTGGAATTCATCGAGGCCATGCGGCTCTACTCCATGTCCCCGGAGAATATCTCCATTGTGGTCCACCGGGAGAGCATCATCCACTCCCTGGTGGAATACTGTGATAATGCCATCCTGGCTCAGCTGGGGGTGCCGGACATGCGCCTGCCCATCCAGTACGCCCTGACCTGGCCCGCCCGGACGGCGGGGGTAGCCACCCCTCTGGACCTGCTGCACTGCCCGCCCCTGACCTTCCAGGAGCCCGACTACGACGCCTTCCCCTGCCTGTCTCTGGCCCTGGGGGCCGCCCGCACCGGCGGCACTGCCACCGCCATCCTCAACGGGGCCAACGAGGCGGCGGTGGGCCTCTTCCTGGCGGGGAAAATCTCCTTTGGAGAGATCGCCCGGCGGGTGGAGCACGCCTTGGCCGCTGTGCCGGTGGTCCCTGCCCACGATCTGGAGGCGGTGCTGGAGGCGGATCAGGCCGCCAGAGCCGCCGCAATGCTTTGATCTGAGGTGTTTATGACCGTATTATCCATCGTTCTCATCATTATTTTCTTCGGCCTGCTCATTGCCATCCACGAATTCGGCCACTTTATCGCCGCCAAGACCCTGGGGGTGAAGGTCAACGAGTTTGCCATCGGCATGGGCCCCAAGCTGCTGTCAAAGCAGAAGGGGGAGACCCTTTACACCTGGCGGGCTCTGCCCATCGGCGGTTTTTGCGCCATGGAGGGGGAGGGGGAGTCCTCCGACGATCCCCGGGCGTTCAGCAACAAACCGGGCTGGAAAAAGCTCATTATCCTGGCCGCCGGAGCCTTTATGAACTTTGTGGCCGGGGTGGTCATCATCCTGATCATCATGGTGGCGGCGGGCAGCCCCGCCATGCCGGTGTTCACCGGGGTGATGGAGGGGGCGGAGGAAGTGCTGGACACCGGCCTCCAGCCCGGAGACCAGCTCTACACCATCGACGGCCACCGGATCTACTTCCAGACCGACGCATTCCTGTTCCTGGAGCGGGCGGGGGAGGACGTGGACGTGGTGGTGCTGCGGGACGGGGAAAAGGTAGACCTGGGCACCCTCCACCTGCCCTACCGCCAGCTCATTGACGAGACCGGACAGCAGGTGGAGAAGCGGGGTATTTATATCGGCCTGTTCCGGGAGAACAACCTGTTCACCATCCTGCAAAACACCTGGTACCAGGCAGTGGACTACGTCCGCCTGGTGTGGATGGGCCTGAGCGACCTGATCACCGGGGCCATGGGCCTGCAGGAGCTGTCCGGCCCCATCGGCATCGTGGCGGTGGCCGGGGACGTGGGAGAGGCCGGAGCGGCGGTGGCCGGGCTCTTTGGCGCGGTCATCAACATTCTGGACTTTACCGCCCTCATCGCCATCAACTTGGCGGTGATGAATCTGTTGCCCATTCCCGCCCTGGACGGGGGACAGATCCTGTTCGTATTCGTGGGCTGGGTGTACCGCCTCATCACCCGGCGGAAGATCAATGAAAAGTACCTGGGCTATGTGAACGCCGTGGGCCTGTGCTGCCTGCTGGCCCTGATGGCGGTGGTGGCGGTGAACGACGTGGTGAAGCTGTTTTAGAGAAAAGGGGAGAAACCTATGACCAGACAGATCCTTGTGGGGAGCGTGCCGGTAGGGGGCGGCGCTCCCGTGACCATCCAGTCCATGTGCAACACCCGGACCGACGACGTGGCCGCCACCGTGGCCCAGATCCACCGGCTGGAGGAGGCCGGGTGCCAGATCATCCGGGTGGCGGTGCCCGACCGGGCGGCCGCCGAGGCGGTGGGGGAGATCCGCCGCCAGATTCATATCCCCCTGGTGGTGGACATCCACTTTGACTACCGGCTGGCTCTGGCCTGCGTGGAGTCCGGCTGCGACGCCGTGCGTATCAACCCGGGCAACATCGGCGGGGAAGAACGGGTGGAGGCGGTGGCCAAGGCCTGTAAAGCGAAAAACCTTCCCATCCGTATCGGGGTCAACGGCGGCTCCCTGGAGAAGCCCCTGCTGGCCAAATATGGCGGGGTCACCCCCGAGGCCCTGGTGGAGTCGGCCTTTGGCCACATTGCCCTGTTGGAGCAGTACGATTTCCACGACATCTGCGTGTCCCTGAAGTCCTCGTCGGTAGCCACCACCATGGCGGCCTACAGGCTGATGAGTGAGAAAAGTGATTATCCTTTACATCTGGGAGTCACCGAGACGGGCACCCTCCGTATGGGCACCATCAAGTCGGCCATCGGCATCGGGGGCCTGCTGGCTCTGGGCATCGGGGACACCCTGCGGGTCTCCCTGTCCGCCGACCCGGTGGAGGAGGTATACGCCGCCCGTGACATTCTGAAGGCCCTGGGCATGGCGGATAACGAGCCCAATCTGGTGTCCTGCCCCACCTGCGGCCGCACCCGCATTGACCTGATCGGCTTGGCCCATCAGGTGGAGGAGCGGCTGAAATCCGTCCACAAACCCATTACCGTGGCGGTGATGGGCTGCGTGGTCAACGGCCCGGGGGAGGCCTCCGCCGCCGACGTGGGCATCGCCGGAGGCGACGGGGAGGGCCTGCTCTTCCGCAAGGGGGAGATCGTGAAGAAGGTGCCCCAGGATCAGCTGGTGGACCAGCTGTTTGCCCTCATCGACCAACTGTAAGCAGGAGCGTATTTTATGCCGCAAGCACAAAAGATCCCGTTTCTCAAACTCTTTTCCGCCTGGCGGCCCGGCCCCGAGCTGGCCGGGCTGGTGGACGGCTATCTGGTGACCCAGGCGGTCATCGACAAGCACGTCCGCTCCATCCGGGCCACGGTGGAGTGCGCCGCCCCGCCGGGGGAAGAGTTGCGCCATACCATTGAGCGCAGCATCGCCTTGGCCTACCGGGTGGAACAGGTGGCCCTGGAGGTCATGGCTCCGGCCACCCAGCCCGCCCCTCAGGCGGTTCCGGCTCAGCCTGCCCCTCCGCCGGAGCGGCCTGCTCCCGCCCCCCAGGACGAGGCGGCCGCCGCCTTCCGCCGCACCGAGGAGATTCGCCGCCAGGCCCTGGCCCAGCTGAAAACCGCCAGGCCCGCCCCCAAAAAGGAGGGGAAGGGCGGCCCCAAAGGCAAGCTGATTTACGGCCGCCATGAGATCAAGAAGCAGCCCACCCCCATGTCCCAGCTGGAGCTGGACATGGGGGCGGTGATCGTGGAGGGGGACGTGTTTGCCATCGACCACCGGGAGCTGAAAAAGCGGGAAGCCTGGGTGGTGTCCTTCGACGTGACCGACTACACCGGCGCGGTGCGGGTGAACAAATTCTTCCCCGGTGACGAGGGAAAGGGCATCGTGGACGGGGTGAAGAAGGGCCAGCGGCTGCTCATCCAGGGCAAGCTGAACATTGACCGGTTCACTGGAGACATGGTGCTGGAGCCCTACGCCATCATGGAGACCAGCCGGACGGAGCGGGTGGACGACGCCCCTGAGAAGCGGGTGGAGCTCCACCTGCACACCAACATGTCGGCCATGGACGCCCTCACCGCCGTGGGGTCCAAGATGGACTCCCCCATCGGGGTGGACAAGAACGTAGTGAAGCGGGCGGAGCGTTGGGGCCATCGGGCCATCGCCATCACCGACCACGGGGTGGCCCACTCCTTCCCCAACGCATGGCACTCCGCCAAGAAGATCAAGCTCCTCTACGGGGTGGAGGCCTACTACATCAACGACGTGGACGACCGGGTGGTGGTCCACGGGGAGCTGGACCAGGACTTTGCCCGGGATGTGGTGTGCTTCGACATCGAGACCACCGGGCTGGACAAGCGCACCGACCGGATTACCGAGATCGGGGCGGTGGTGCTGCGGGACGGGGAGGTGGTGGAGCAGTTCTCCACCTTTGCCGACCCGGAGCGGCCCCTGACCCGGGAGATCACCGAGCTCACCGGCATCACCGACCAGATGCTGGAGGGGGCCCCCTCCCAGGCGGAGGCTGTGAACGCCTTTCTGGACTTTGTGGGGGACCGGCCCCTGGCCGCCCACAATGCCGAGTTCGACATGGGCTTCATCGCCGAGGCCTGCCGCCGGATGGGCCGGCCCTTTGAGAACACCTCCATCGACAGCCTGATTCTGGCCCAGAACCTGCTGCCCCAGCTGTCCAAGCACAAGCTGGACGTGGTGGCCGCCCACCTGAACCTGCCCACCTTCAACCACCACCGGGCCTACGACGACGCCGCCACGGTGGGCTACATGCTGGTGCCCTTTTTCCAGATGCTGCGGGACCAGGGGGTCCACTCTCTCCAGCAGATCAACCCGGCCATGGCCAAGCTCCGCTCCGGGGGAAAGGCCAAGCGCCAGCCCAAGCACCTCATCGTGCTGGCCAAGAACCAGCTGGGGCTGCGCAACCTCTATCAGCTGATCTCCGCCTCCTACCTGGACCACTTCAAGCGCTACCCCATCATGCCCAAGAGCCTTATCGACCAGCACCGGGAGGGCCTCATCATCGGCTCGGCCTGCGAGGCGGGGGAGCTCTTCCAGGCTATTGTAAAGCGGAAGGATTTTCAGGAGCTCAAGCGCATCGCCTCCTGGTACGATTTTCTGGAGATCCAGCCCCTGTGTAACAACGCCTTTATGCTG
>CASEOA010000064.1 GCA_949289455.1 uncultured Eubacteriales bacterium | reverse complement strand
TCCCCGCACCGGACAACCGGGCCCCCGCGGACGGGGATTTCCGCGGAGGCCCTGTTGTCATGTCTCTTTCCACTCAAAATTCCGCCGGAGGGGGGCGGGCCCACGCCAGGCGAAGGCCCGGTCTTCGTATTTCTCCCGGAACTGGCGGTTGGTGAGCCCCGCCAGATCGGCCCCGGTCAGGCCCTCCACCAGCCCCTCCCGGAACTCGGCCAGAGGGGTCACCGCCGGGTGGGCGTTGTAGGGGCACACCTGCTGGCAGGTGTCGCACCCCCACACCAGGGGGTGGGCCCTGACCAGGGCCTCCTGCGCCTGTGTCAACTCCCCCTTCCGCTGGGTCAGCTCGGACAGGCAGCGGTCCAGCTCCACGCCCCCCTCCCCCAGGGCCTTACCGGGGCAGGCCGTCAAACACTTCCCGCAGCCTATGCAGTCCGGCGACGGGTCCCGCCGGGGAACCTCCAGAACCGCATCGGTGAGGATGGTGCCCAGGAACACATAGGAACCGTAGGGGGGCAGAATCACCAGCCCGTGTTTCCCCCGCAGGCCCACGCCGCACCGCCAGGCCGCCTGCCGCTCGGGCAGAGGGGAATTGTCGGCGGCGGGCAAAAAGCGGCCATTTTTGTATTTTTCTTTTAAAAAATTACAAACCGTATTTAGCTTTTCGGGGACCACCAGGTGGTAATCCCGTCCCCGGGCGTAGCAGGACAGGTTTCCCGCCCCCGCCCCGGCGTAGTAGGGGAAGGCGGCCACCAGCACCGTCCGGGGGTGGGGGCACAATTCCTCCGCCCTGGCCACGGCCTGGGCCGTCATGTCCGCCGCCAATTCCGAAAAAGGCAAGCCGCCCCAGGCGGCGGCGCCTGCGGCGGCAAAAGCCTCATTGAGGGTGGTCACGGTCGTACTTGTCCAGGGCGTGGCGGGCCAGCACCCCGTCGGACAGGCAGGGCTCCGGGCCGTTTTTCCGCTTCTGGGCGGTCTCGCAGCCCTTCCCCGCCAGCAGCACCACGGCGGGCCGCTCCGCCTCCAGGATGGCGGTCTCCACCGCCCGCTCCCGGTCGGGGATGACGGTGTAGTCCTTGTTCCACCGCTGCAAAAACACCCCGATATCGGCGCAGATGGCCTCCACCTCCTCGGGGCCGGGGTCGTCCTCGGTGAGGATCACCCGGTGGGCATATTCCCCGGCGGCGTTGCCCATGCCCTCCCGGCGGTCGATGCCCTTGCCGCCGGTACAGCCGAAGAGCACCGTCAGCTGCCGGTCCGGGTACTCCGCCCGCACCGACCGCAGGGCGGTCTCCAGGCTCATGCCGTTGTGGGAGTAGTCCACGATCACCGAAATCTGCCCGTCGGCGCTGCCGTAGTGCTCCATGCGGCCGGGGACGAAGGCGCGCGCCAGGCCCTCCCGCACCGCCTCATAGGGGATGCCGTAGCACTCGGCCACAGCGGCGGCGGCCAGGGCGTTGTCCACATTGAACAGGCCAGGGGTGGAGATGGCCAGCTCCCCCTCGTACCGGGGGGTGCGGACGTGGAACACGGTCTTGTCCCCTTCTTTCCGCACGTGGTCGCCGTACACCGCCGCCGCCGGGTCTTTTTGGGAAAAGGTGAGCACCCGCTGGCACTTGGCGGCAGCCTGGGCCACCTCACCGGCGTGGTCGCAGTCCAGGTTAATACAGGCGGTTTTCGCCTGCCGGAAAATCAACAGTTTGGATTGGAGATAGTCGGCCAGATCGGGGTGCTCGATGGGGGAAATGTGGTCCTCCCCGATGTTGAGGAACACAGCGCACTCCAGGTCCACCCCGATGACCCGGCCGTATTTCAGGGCCTGGGAGGACACCTCCATGGTGAGCCAGTCGGCCCCGGCCTGTACCGCGTTGGACAGGTGGCGCTGGAGGTCCAGGGGCTCCGGGGTGGTGAGCTTGGCGGGCTTGCGCTCCAGGCCGTCGTCGGTGACGATGGTGGACAGCAGGGCGCTCTCCCGGTGGTTCTGCCCCGCCAGCCAGGTATCCAGAATGGACTTGATATAGTAGGCGGTGGTGGTCTTGCCCTTGGTGCCGGTGAGGCCGGTGATGTGGAGCTTCCCCGAGGGGTGGCCGTAATACAGGTCGGCCAGCAGGCCCATGGCCTGGCGGATGTCGGTCACCCGCAGGCAGGGCAGGGGGACGTTGGGATAGGGCGTCTCACTGACGTACACAAAGGCCCCCTGATCCATGGCCTGACGCAGATAGTCCTCCTTGAATTTGGCCCCCTTGCACACAAAGAGGGTGCGGGGGATCACCGCCTGGGAGTCACAGGACACCAGGGCCACCGAGGCGGTCAGGTCGGCGGGGATGGGGCCCCGGTCGGCCAGCAGACTGTGACGCTCCAGCAGCTGTACATAGTCGCCCAGGGGGCGGCGGTTATCGGTCATGTTCATTCACCACCATGGTAAATTCAGAGTGAAGAGTTGGGCGTGGAGATGGCCCATGCCGGGGCGTACCCGCTGACCTTCCCCCCACAGGGGGGAAGGTGGCTGGCCGCAGGCCAGACGGATGAGGGGGATCCCGTCCGTTCGGGTGTCGCCACGGCGGGCGGGTCTGGGACCCGCCCCTACGGAGTATCCGATGATAGGTTCGTAGGGGCGGATATCATCCGCCCGGCGGGACGTTGCCCTCCACGTTCCGTTTTGCGGCCGCCATGTATGGCGGCCCTACAGCCCCCCGCCAATGCGTAGGGGCGCGCAGTGCGCGCCCGGCGGAACGATTGCCGCAACCCGGTTCGTAGGGGCCGGACACCTGGCCGGCCCGGCGGGGCGGTTACCGAAACGGCGGGCGGGGACAGAGCCCCGCCCCTACGGGCAAATACGTCAGGGTTCCATAACCGGAAGGGCGGGCGATTGGTAATCGCCCCTACAGCGTATTTCCCAACGGATTTGTAGGGGCGGATATCATCCGCCCGGCAGGGCGATACCCTCGCCGGCCGGTTCCGATCGGTGCGCCCCCTCATCCGCCCCTTCGGGGCACCTTCCCCCCTATGGGGGGAAGGTCTGTTCACACCAGGCGCAGCTTGTAGCCGCAGGCGGTGATGCACCGCCGGGCCAGCACGTCCATGGCGTCCAGGTAGTAGTCGGGCAGGCCGTGGTAGGTGCGGTACACGCTCAGCTCGGTGCAGCCCAAAATGGCGCTGTCGCAGCCGGTATCCCGCAGCCACCGGTCGATGACGGTGAATTTCTCCCGGGAGCCCTTTTCCCCCCGCTTGATCTCGTCGTAAATGATGCTCATAACCAGCTTCTGAATCTCCGCCGGGGGGGCCACTCCCAGCAGGTTCCGGGCGGCGCACTCCCGCTGGTACACTCCGGTCTGGACGGTGCCGTCGGTGGCCAGAATGCCCACCTTCCGCTTCCCCGCCGCCGCCAGCTCTCCCACGGTCTCCCGGGGCATGTGGATGAGGGGGATGGAGATCTCCCCCTGGAGCCGGTCGGCAAAGTAGTGGGAGGTATTGCAGGGGATGGCCAGCACGGTGCAGCCGCCCCCCTCCAGCAGCCGGGCCCCCGCCAGCAGCCGCTGGTAGCAGCCCTCCGCGTCTCCGCCCAGGATGGCGGCGGTGCGGTCGGGCATGGAGGTGTCGCTCCAGATCAGGGTGGGCAGGTGCTCCTGGTCCCGGGCGGCGTCGGTCTTGTCCAGGATGCGCTGGTAAAAGTCCTGGGTGGCCTGAGGCCCCATGCCGCCCAAAATGCCAAGGCGTTGTTCCATTATCTCACCTTTTCCATACAAGAGGCGTACCAGCCCGCGTAGTTGTGCTGGATCTTCCGGATGCGCAGGGTGCGGGTGAGGCCGTTGTCCGGCTTGTAGAACAGGGGATTGACCACCGCGTTGGCCTGTTCCAGGGCTTTCATCTCCTGGTGGTAGTTCAGGTTGACGTAGTCATAGGCCACCTTGGGGGGAATGACCCACCACAGGTGCCGGTTTTTGGTGATGGTCAGCTCACAGGGCTTGCCCAGCACCACGTCCTCCACCAGGTATTTGGCCAGATTGTACCCGGCGCCGGTAACGTAGTAGTTGGACCGGCCCTGGCGGCAGTTGATCTCAAAGGCCTTGAACTTGCCGTCCCGCTGGTCGTACTTGATGTCGAAGTTGGAGAAACCGGTAAAGTGGATGGACTCCAGAAAATACTTCAGCTTCTCGCACAGCTCGGGCTCGGGCTCGGTGATGATGACGGCGTGGTTGCCGATGGCATGGGAGGTGTGCTCCTCCAGCAGGACATGGCCCACGCACATGAGCCGCACCTTGCCGTCAGCCCCCGAGTAGTTGGTCACCACCCGCATATAGCTGTCGTCCCCGGGGATAAAGTCCTGGATGATGAGGGAGTCCTCATACCCGGCGTTGTAGATGTCGTCGATGACCTGGTCCACCTCTTCCCGGGTCTGGAGGACATAGGCCTTCTTCTGGGTGGGGAAGCGGTGCTTCCAGTAGGTGTCCGACTCGGCGGGCTTCACCACGAAGGGGCCGTCAAAGGGCAGGGTAAACCCGTGGCCCTCCCCCTTGTGGTAGACGTAGGTGGCCGGGTGGTCGATGCCGTACTGGTCGCACAGCTCGTAGAATTTCTCCTTGTGGATGAGCTTCTCCAGCATGGACAGCTCCACATAGGGGGCGATGACGTTCTCGGGGTAGTTGGGCAGGTTGGCGGAGATGGCGTTGAGGTAGTTGTCCCCGCAGCCCAGCACCAGGATCTTCTTGTCGGGGTGCTCCCTGGCCACCTCGGTGACGTGCTCCAGCACCTTGTCCACCCGGTCGTTGTGCTCCCGCACCCGGTAGTCGATGATCTTACTGCTGGCGCACACGCTGGAGTGGTACATGCCGTACACCACCGAGTGGACGCCGTAGGCCTCGTGAAAGGCCCGGGCCATGCTGTAAGCGTTGATGTCCGAGCCCAGCAGCACGGGCACAAACTCAGTTGAAGCCATGGTAAAATGCCTCCTGAAAGGTAATTTCATACCAATGTTCGCCCAGGGGGATCACCTGGGCGGCGTAATGCCCCGCCACGTAGGCGGCCTGGCCTTCGGTCAGCCGCAGCTCCCGCCGGAGCAGCTCGCCCCCCCGGAAGCACCGGGAGATCAGCTCCTCCAGACCGGGGTCGGGGGCGGTATTGTAATTGGTCATATCTCTCTCCTTCTGGGCGGCCCCGGGCCGCCGGAAACGGGGCGGGCGACCAAAGGTCGCCCCTACGGACAAATGCGTCAGGGTTCCATAACCGGCAGGGCGGGCGATTGATAATCGCCCCTACGGCGTATCTTCCAACGGGTTTGTAGGGGCGGATATCATCCGCCCGGCGGGACGGTCACCAACCCGGCCCCATGGGCCTCAGCCCGTGGTCCGCTTGACCTCGTAGACCCCCTGGATCTGGCTGAGCTTGTTGATGATGGCCACCAGCTCGCTCTGGTCCTTGACCTCCAGCACCACATGGATGGCGGCATAGCCGTCGGGGAGGGAGCGGGCGGACAGGTTGGTGGTCTTGGCCTTCATGGTGGACAGGGCCATGGCCACGTCCAGGGTGAGGCCGTCCCGGTCCTTGGCGGACATATCCAGGGAGGTACGGTAGGAGGCCAGCTCGCCGGTGGCCCAGGACACGGGAATCCACCGGCCGGCCTCCTCCGGCTTGCGCCTTTCGGGGGCGGCGTTGGGGCAGTCGGCCCGGTGGACCGACACGCCAAAGCCCCGGGTGATGAAACCCACCACCGGGTCGCCGGGGACGGGGGTACAGCACCGGGCGAATTTCACCAGGCAGTTGTCGATGCCCTCCACCACGATGCCGCTCTGGTCGTGCTTGCCCACCTTTACGGGCACCGGGGACATGCCGGCGCTGGCGGGGTAAATGGGCTGGGCCTGCTGGACCGCCTTCTCCATGGCGGCGGTCTGGCCGGCCTGGCGGTTGAGGCGGAGCATCTCGTCCTTGACCCGCACCACCGCCTTCTGAGCGGACATGCCGCCGTAACCGATGGCGGCATACAGTTCGTCCATGGTGCCGAAGCGCACCTTTTTCAGGATATAGGGCAGCACGTCCTCGGCGGTGATGGCCGCCAGGGACAGGCCCGCGTGTTTCAGCTCGGATTCAAAAGAGGCCCGGCCGGTGATCATGTTCTCCTCCCGGCGCTCCCGCTTGAACCACTGGCGGATCTTGTTGCGGGCCTCGTTGGACTTGCAGATCTTCATCCAGTCCCGGCTGGGCCCGTGGGCCGACTTGGAGGTGATGACCTCCACGATGTCCCCGTTTTTCAGCTGGGTGTCGAAGGTGACCATGCGGCCGTTGATCTTGGCCCCGGTCATCTGGTTGCCCACGGCGGAGTGGATGTTGTAGGCGAAGTCGATGGGGGTGGCCCCGGCGGGCAGGTTGATCACATCCCCCCGGGGGGTAAAGACGAACACCTCGTCGGAGAACAGGTCCACCCGCATGGTGCGGACGAACTCCTCGGCGTCCACATCCTGCTGGCTCTCCAGCAGCTTGCGCACCCACTCGAAGGCGGACTCGGTGCCCAGCTTGGTGTTGGCCATGCCCTGCTTGTACTTCCAGTGGGCGGCAATGCCGTACTCGGCGGTGTGGTGCATGTCCCAGGTGCGGATCTGCACCTCAAAGGGGATGCCGTTGCGGCCGATGACGGTGGTGTGGAGGGACTGGTAGCCGTTGGGCTTGGGGGTGCCGATATAGTCCTTGAACCGGCCCAGCACCGGGTTGAACAGGTCGTGGATCACGCCCAGCACATTGTAGCACTCCGGGATGTCGTCCACAATGACCCGGAAGGCGTAGAGGTCAAAAATCTCGTCCATGGTCTTGTTCTGGGTGTACATCTTCCGGTAGATGGAGTAGACGTGCTTCACCCGGCCGTAGATGGTGCAGCGGATGCCCTCGGTGTCCAGCCGCTCCTGGATCTGCCGCTGGATGGTGGCCAAAAACTCCTCATGGGCGGCGGAGCGGGCGGCCAGCTCGTCGGAGATCTCCTTGTACCCCACCGGGTCCAGGTAGCGCAGGGAGGTGTCCTCCAGCTCCCACTTGATGCGCTGCATGCCCAGGCGGTGGGCGATGGGGGCGTAGATCTCCATGGTCTCCAGGGCCTTTTCCTTCTGCTTCCGGGGGGACTGGTACTCCATGGTGCGCATGTTGTGGAGCCGGTCGCACACCTTGATGAGGATCACTCGGATGTCCTTGGCCATGGCCATGAGCATCTTGCGCAGGTTCTCCATCTGCTCCTCTTCCTTGGAGGTGTACTGCACCCGGGTCAGCTTGGTAACCCCCTCCACCAGGTCGGCCACCGGGGCGCCGAACTGCTTGGCGATCTCCTCATGGGTGACCCCAGTGTCCTCGATGCAGTCGTGGAGGAGGGCGGCAATGATGGAGTCGGTGTCCAGCTCCAGCTCGGAGACGATCTCCGCCACCGCCAGGGGGTGGGTAATATAGGGGGAACCGTCCTTGCGCAGCTGCCCCGAGTGGGCATTGTCGGCAAAGGTAAAGGCGTTGTACAGCCGCTGGGTGTCCAGGGCCGGGTTATATGCTTTGATTCGTTCCTCAAGAGCCTGATAACGCTCCAGGATGGGGTCCATACAGGGCACCTCCTGTCAAAATAAAGATAAAAACAATGGGCGGGGGATGGCCGCCCCCGGGCAAACCCTGTAAGGGCGATAGACCATCGCCCGTTTCATTCTATTACCCGCTCATGCCCCGGAGCCGGCGGAGAATCCAGGAGTCCTCCAGATCCACTTTGCCCTCCACCGCCCGCAGGGCGATGTGGAGGTGGTCGGTGGTGTGCTTGAGCTGGATGAGCCCCCGCTCGTCAAAGACCTCCAGGCACACCAGGGTGCGCATGACGGTCTCCCGCCGGCCGGCAGACCGGGCAATGTTCCGGGCCAGCCGGTGGGCGGTCTCCTCCAGGGGGGACTGGCCGGCGTGGCCCTTCAAGTAACGCCACAGCACCACAAACTCCTCCCGGCTGGGCAGCAGGGCCGCCGCCTCCACCGGAGTCAGGGTCTCCCCCCGGCGGAATTTTTCAAACAGGGCCCGCTCGGCCTGGGCCCGGGTGAGGGCGGGGCGCAAATCGCACACCTGCAGCTGCACCGACCGCCACCCCCGGTACTCATTGATCTGGGGCGTGAAGGCCACGTCCACCCGGTCTCCCTGGGCCACCCCCGCCTCGGATGCGGTGGTGGAAAAGAAAATGGCGTCAAAGGAGCGGCCGGCGGCGGTCAGCTTCAATTTCAGATGCTTGCCGCCCCCCACCTCGCTGAGGGCGGACACCAGGCAGCCCGGCAGGGTAAACACCGGCTTGGGGTTGCCCGAGCCAAAAGGCTCCAGCAGGTCCAGCCCCTCCACCCCCTCCAGGGTAAGGATACCCGGGTCCTCCAGCCGGCAGTCAATGTCCAGGGTGGACACCATCTCCGCCCCGCCGGTGAGGGAGCGGACATAGTCGTTCATGGCCCGGGTGAAGGCGGGGATGTTCTCCTCCCGGATGGTGAAGCCCGCCGCCAGGGCGTGGCCTCCGAAGCCCTCCAGCAGAGGGGCGCAGTGCTCCAGGGCGGCAAACAGGTTAAACCCGGCAAAGGAGCGGCAGGAGCCCTTGCCCTTGCCGTCCTGCAGGCAGATCATAAAGGTGGGGCAGAAATACTTTTCCGCCAGGCGGGAGGCCACGATGCCCACCACCCCCTGGTGCCAGTGGTCGCCGGCCAGCACCAGGGCCAGCCGCTGCTCCGGAGGCAGGGCGTCGGCCAGGACATGGCACTCGGCCAAAATCTGGGCCTCAATGGTCTGCCGCTCCCGGTTGAGCTGGCACAGCTGGGCGGCCAGCTCCTCCCCCCGGGCGGGGTTTTGGGTGAGCAGCAGCTCGCCGGCCAGGGCGGCCTGCCCCATCCGGCCGGAGGCGTTGAGCCGGGGGGCCAGCACATAGCCCACCGAGATGGAGGTCACCGGCTTCTCCTCCAGCCCCGCCTGGCTGAGCAGGGCTTTCAGGCCGGGGCGGGCGGTGTGCCGCAGCTGTTCCAGCCCCCGCCCCACAATGGTCCGGTTCTCCCCGGTGAGGCGCATCACGTCGGCCACCGTGCCCACGGCGGTCAAATCGCCGTACCGGGCCAGCAGCTCTTCCTCCCGGCCGGGCCCCGCCAGGGCCAGGGCCAGCTTGAGGGCCACCCCCACCCCCGCCAGGGATTTGAAGGGGTAGGGGCAATCGGGCCGGTGGGGGTCCACCACCGCCAGGGCGGCGGGCAGCTCCTCCTTACACTCGTGGTGGTCGGTGATGATGAGATCCATCCCCAGCGCCTGGGCGTGGCGGGCCTCCTCCAGGGCGGTGATGCCGCAGTCCACCGTCACCACCAGGGACACCCCGCCCGCACAGAGGGCGTCCAGGGCGTCGGTGTTCAGGCCGTAGCCCTCCTCCAGCCGGTCGGGGATGTAGGGCACCGCCTCTCCCCCCTCCCGGCGGATGAACTCGGTGAGCAGGCAGGTGGCGGTGATCCCGTCCACGTCGTAGTCCCCGTAGACCGCCACCCGTTCTCCCCGGGCCAGGGCCAGGGCCAGCCGGGCGGTCGCCTTGTCCATGTCCTTCATCAGGAAGGGGTCGTGGAGCCTCCCCTGCCCGCTGTTCAGGAAGGCGGCGGCCTTCTCCGGGGTGTCCAGCCCCCGGGCGCACAGGGTGAGGGCGGCCAGGGGGGGCAGGCCGGCCGCCTCCAGGGCGGCGGCCTTGGCGGGATCGCAGGCCGCCTGCTTCCACTGATGATATTTCATTGGCGGTCCCTCCCCCCATTAAAATTACCCTTAATTATAACAAATGCTCCCCCCTGTGACAAGGGGGTGGAATGAAAGCAGCCAACAAAGAACGGCGGGGCGCAGGCGGTAAACAGTCCGCCGGGCGGGGACAAAGCCCCGCCCCTACAGGCAAACGCACCCCCGTTTCGTAGGGGCGGGTCCCATACCCGCCCGGCGATACGTGGGCTGAGATCGTACCGGCGGGCGGCGGATAGCCGCCCCTACGGCAGATCCATCCCCGATTGCCTCCGCCGCGCCGTTGGGTGATCCCGTGGGACGCGACAACCCCGGCGCGCCATGCCGGGCCGGCCGGTGTCCGGCCCCCACGAATCCTTTCGCGTAGGGGCGACCTGTGGTCGCCCGCCGTTCCGTTTCCCATACCGGTACCGCCGGGCGGGGACAGAGCCCCGCCCCTACAGGCAAACGCACCCCCGTTTCGTAGGGGCGGGTCCCAGACCCGCCCGGCCCGTTTCTCCTCCGGCGCCCCGTCAAAAAAGGGGGGCCTGCTGCCCCGGCAGCAGGCCCCCT
>CASEOA010000063.1 GCA_949289455.1 uncultured Eubacteriales bacterium | reverse complement strand
TCGCCGTTGGACTGGACATTATACCGGTTCTCCGGCGACACCACATGATCCAGCCAGTATGTCCGCTGGTACATTACTCTGCTTCCTCCTCTCGGATGGTAAAGTCAAACCAGTACAGGATACCGGTCTGCTGGGCCGTGACCGATATGGACACATCCTGATAGGCCCAGGTTGCCCCTGCGGGGTCCAGCAGCTCCACCCGGTTGACGGTGGCGGCGCCGCCGGGGTTGATGGCCAGCCAGGCCCGGACGGTGCCGCCGGACTGGATCTCCACCTGGTTGATCGTTGCCTCCCTCCAGGTAGATCCGGTGCGGTATCTCGCCCTGTAGATGTTGCGTTTGACAAAGGCCCTGAATTTTTCCAGGGCGTTTTCCGTAAGCACGGTCTATCCCTCCTCAATCACAGTGTTCCAAACGGTCTCCCGCAGGGCCTGGCGGTCACCACGGCCGCGCCGGCCGTCTCGGCAAAGGTGAGCCCGCCCGCCGCGCTGCCGCCCCTGGTGGCGGTCTGTGGGTGGGTGCCGGCGACGGCCTCCCCGGTGGCCGGGGCGGCATAGACCGCCTGACCGTCCAGCCCCTCCACGACCACCACCGCTCCGGCCTGTCCCCCCTGGGTGGCCGTCTGGGGCCAGGTACCGGTGACAGCCTCCCCGGTGACCGGGGCGGCATATACCGCCTGACCGTCCCCCGTCTCCACTATCACCAGCTCCCGGGCCATGCCGCCCCGGGTTTCCGCCTGGGGCCAGGTGCCGCACCGCCGGGCGGTGTAGATGACATATCCCCAGGCGGTGCGGATCACCAGGGAGCTCAGGGTCATCCAGGCCAGCTCCGCCGCCAGGTGGGCCGGTTTCAGCTCCTTGATGGAGGCCCAAAAGTCCTCCAGATAGGGGACGCACCCCACCTGGTCTCCGCCCATGACGATGACGATCCGCAGCAGGTAGGCCCCGGCCACCTCCTCCACCAGGCAGTCCGGCCAATGGGCCTGGGCCATGCCCTGGACCTTCTCCTGGGTGGTGGTGCCGGGGCCCTTGACCTTGGCCAGCACCCGGGCCCGGCGGCGCTCCTCAAGCTGGGTGCGGTCCACCGGGATACCCCAGGCCCGCTCCCACAGCTCCAGCCCCCAGCCGGAGGCGGTGGAGGGAAAGAGCTGGGCAATGGTATCGTCCTTGTCCGCCTCCGCCTGGGCCACCGCGTCCAGCAGCACCCGCTGGAGCTCCGCGTCCTGCGGCGTGGTGCGGTAGAGGGCGGGCAGCAGCTGCTCCAGAGGCGTCATGTGACGCTCACCTCCCCCAGCACCGGCACCTGGTGGGCCTGGATGGTCAGATCCGCCGTCCCCCCGTTGACGGTGAGGGCGGAGAAGTCCTCCACCCCCTGGATGGTCAGCAGGATGGCCAGCACCCGGTTATAGGTCAGGGTGTACGGCCCGTCCTCCTCCGGCCCATAGTAGATTTTGCCGTACTTGGCGTCCACCAGGCCGTGGAGATAGTCCTCCAGGCCCGCCTGGTATTGCTCCAACACCTCGTCGATGGTGGTGACGGCGCTGTTGATGGTTACCGCAGCCGCCACATTGACCGTCAGGGACACCGGAGGGCTAACGGATGGGGCGGCCCCCACCGGCCTGCTGGCGGCGATCCGGTCCGCCACAGCGGCGATGATTTGGGCAGAGGCGGGGCAATAGGCGCTGTCCACCACCGTGACCCCCACCGTCCCGGGCCCCTGGGCCAGCTCCACCACCTTGGCGGCCCCTACGCCCTCCACCGCCAGGGCCCAGCCGCGGTAGTCCCAGCCGTTGCCGCTGGTGGCGGGCCGCTTGCGGGCCTCGTCGATGCGGGCGTAGAGCTGCCGGTCGGTCTCCTCGTCGGTGCCGCCCGTCGCCTGCTGATTGACGTAGCTCTCCAGCCCCGGCAGGTTGATCCACATGCCGGTGAGCGTCCCCGGGCCAATGTTGTAGGCCGCTCCCACATTGTCGGCCTCCAGGGTCCCCGCCCCCACCCCCACGGCATCCAGCCGCACGTCGGCGGTGAGCCGGAAGACCAGGCCGCCGGCCGTGAGGAAGGCGGTCTCCGCCGGGACCACCAGGCCGGGGGAGCCGGTGAAGGAGACGGCGCACCGGGCTTTCGTCCCGGCCCGCCGGGTGAGGTTGAAGTAGTCCTGCCCCACCAGGTCCAGGTAGCCTCCGCAGGTCTCGTCCACGAACAGCATGGACACCACCGCCGGGAGGGCCTGGTAGAGCTCGCTGATCTGCCGGGCGGCGGCGCCCACCACGGCGTCGGCAAAGCTCCCCGCCATGGAGGACAGGCCGGTTTCCGAGTTGATCTGAGCCAGGATCTCAGCCTTGATCTGCTCCTGGGTGCGGTCCTCAAACATGGAACCCCTCCTTCCCGTAGACGGTGGAAAACGCCACGTCCATGTGGAACAGGGCATCGGTAAACGTCACATCGGTGACGTTTACCGATGTGATATAAGGGTTGACCAGCAGGGCGTCCTGGATGTAGCGGCTGGCCTCGGAGCGTTTGGTGCCCTCCTGATAGGGCTGACCCACCAGGGCCTCCAGCTCGCAGCCGTAGGACCAGTCAAAGATGGGCCAGCGGTACCGGGCGGTGGCCACCGCCCGCCATGCCAAGCTCTTCACCG
>CASEOA010000062.1 GCA_949289455.1 uncultured Eubacteriales bacterium | reverse complement strand
TGCTCCCTCGGCCTCGCCGTTCTACCGCAAAGCCTTCCGCTCCTTCTGCCAGATAAATCCGCTCCCATTCTTGGATACGGTGATGATTGCTTACCTCAAATCGACGTGCAGTTTCACTGTAACTAAGCTTTTCTTCCATCAGTGTTTCTATCACGATCTTTTTGAATTCTGCTGTATATCGTTTGTTTGGTATTCCTTTTGGCATAATAAAGCACCCCACTTGTTATCCAGTATACCATACTGTCTAACAAATGGGGTGCAGTTCAAAGCGGCGGGCCCCTTTTTCGACGGGTCACGCCCTTGACGGTGGGGGGCGTGCGTGGCATAATAATAGGAATCCTTTGGAATGGAAGTGGTTTGCGTGACCGACCTTTTGGTGCGGACCTTTATTCGGAACAGTCAAAATGTCCAGGACCCGGCGGTGCGGGAGAAGTACGGCGTGCTCTCCGGCGGGGTGGGGATTTTTCTCAACCTGCTGCTCTCCCTGGGCAAGTTTTTCGCCGGACTGCTCACCGGCTCCATCGCCGTCACCGCCGACGCCTTCAACAACCTGTCCGACGCAGGCTCCTCGGTGGTCACCCTGGTGGGCTTCAAGCTGGCGGGGCAGAAGGCAGACGACAGCCACCCCTTCGGCCACGGCCGCATCGAGTACCTGGCTGGGCTGCTGGTGTCCCTGCTGATTTTAATGGTGGGAGTGGAGCTGGGCAAGAGCTCCATTGAGAAGATCCTCCACCCGGAGGAGGTGGCCTTCTCCCTGGTGACGGTGATCATTTTGGCCTGCTCCATCCTGGTGAAGCTGTGGATGTGCCTGTTCAACCGGAAGCTGGGCCGCGCCATCGGCTCGGCGGCCATGGAGGCCACCGCCACCGACTCCCTCTCCGACGTGGTGGCGACCTCCGCCGTGCTGGCGGGCACCCTGGTGGACCACTTTGCCCACGTCAACATCGACGGCTGGGTGGGTGTGGTGGTGGCCCTGTTTATCCTGCGGGCGGGTTGGGGGGCGGCCAAGGATACCGTCAACCCCCTGCTGGGAGCCAGTCCTGACCCGGAGCTGGTGGGGGCCATCGAGGAGCTGGTGCTTTCCCACAAGCAGGTGGTGGGGATGCACGACCTGGTGATCCACGACTACGGCCCCGGCCGCCGGATGTGCTCCTTCCACGCCGAGGTGCCCCAGGAGGAGGACATCATGGCCGCCCACGACGCCATCGACCACATCGAGCGGGAGATACTGGAAAAATTCGGCATAGAGACCACGGTACATATGGACCCCATCGCCACCGGCGACCCGGAGGTCAACGCCCTGCGGGAGCAGGTGCGGGAGTTGGTGCGGCAGATCCATCCGGACATGACCATCCACGACTTCCGGGTGACCCTGGGGCCCCTCCACCGCAACCTGATCTTTGACGCGGTGGTGCCCCACAGCTGCACCCTCAGCGACCAGGAGCTCACCGACCGGATTGCCCAGGCCGTCCAAAGTCAGGTGCCCGACAGCTATGTGGTGCTCCAGCTGGACCGCCCCTATGTGGAGCGGGGTTGAAAAAATCCCTCCGTTTTACAAAAAGTTCACCCAAAGCCGGGCTGAGAGGGTATAATTGAAGACAGGAAACCCGGCGAAAGCCGGACAGAAGAGATAAAGGACGGTGTACTATGGCCAGAAAGGTCCTCATTGTGGAAGACGACTCCAATATTGCCGAGCTGCTCCATCTCTATCTGGAGAAGGAGGGCTTCGAGACCGCGGTGGCGGGGGACGGCGGCAAGGGCGTGGAAATGTTCCGCTCCTTCCGGCCTGACCTGGTGCTGCTGGACATCATGCTGCCCGTTATGGACGGCTGGTCCGTGCTGAAAAAAATCCGGGAAAACGACAAGACCCCTGTCATTATGCTCACCGCCAAGGGAGAGACCCAGGACAAGGTGGCCGGGTTGGAGGGGGGCGCCGACGACTATATTGTCAAGCCCTTCGAGATGAAGGAGGTGCTGGCCCGTATCCACGCGGTGCTCCGCCGGTTCGGCGGCGACGAGAACGGCACCGGGGAGAAAAAGCTGTCCTTCGACAAGCTGGTCATCAACCTGGATTCCTACGAGCTGCTGGTGGACGGCAGGCGGGTGGACACCCCGCCCAAGGAGCTGGAGCTGCTGTACCACCTGGCGGCTTCCCCCAACCGGGTGTTCACCCGCAACCAGCTGCTGGACGAGGTGTGGGGGTTTGACTACTTTGGCGACTCCCGGACGGTGGACGTGCACATCAAGCGGCTGCGGGAGAAGCTGGAGGGGGTCTCCCCCCAGTGGTCCCTCAAGACCGTGTGGGGCGTGGGCTACAAGTTCGAGGTTGTGAGCGGCACATGAAGAGCCTCTACAAGCGGCAGTTCATCCTCACCGCTGGTATGATCCTGGTGTCCTTCGCCATGCTGGGCACTGCCTTCCTCACCCTGTCCTACCAGTACACCCTCCGGCAGACCCGGGAGTCCATGGAGCGCAACGCCAACTATGTGGCCACCTTCACCGCCAAGTCCCGGTCCCTGGGGGTGAGCATCGAGGACGATCTGTACATCGCCCTCATCGCTACCATCGCCCAGATCTCCGACGCGGTGGTGCTGGTCACCGAGGCCGACGGGGAGATGGTGGTGTCCACCGACGGGGCCACCGTCCAGGGCTACCGGGATCTGGGGGGCCGCTACCTGCCCCAGAACGTGGTGGAAGAGGTGTCCCGGTCGGGGGAGTACGCCGGAATGACCACCCTGGGGGGCTTTTTTGCGGAAAAGCGCTATGTGGCAGGCGTGCCCATCACCACCACCGGGGTGGATTTGACCTCCGGCAAGGTGGTGCAGACGGTGGTGGGGGTGGCCTATGTGGCCGCCGAGGCCTCCAGCCTCACCGAGCTGTGGCGGGCGGTCATCACCATTTTTATCTTCACCGCCGTGGTGGTGCTGTGCATCGCCTTCCTCACCAGCTCGGTCACCTCCATGAAGCAGACCAAGCCCCTGAAGGAGATCGCGGACACCGCCCGAAAATTCGGCCACGGGGAGTACGAGCTGCGGGTCACCGGTTACGAGGACCGGCGGGACGAGGTGGGAGAGCTGGCGGAGGCCTTCAACACCATGGCCGACGCCATCTCCAAAAGCGAGGCCCGGCGGTCGGAGTTCGTGGCCAACATCTCCCATGAGCTGAAAACCCCCATGACCACCATCGCCGGCTTTTCCGACGGCATTCTGGACGGCACCATCCCCCCCGACAAGGAGCGGGCCGCTCTCCAGACCATCTCCTCCGAGACCCGGCGGCTGTCCCGGCTGGTGCGGCGTATGCTGGACCTGTCCCGGCTCCAGTCGGCGGAAAACGTCACCGCCCAGGAGCAGTTTGACGTGTCCGAGATCATGCTGCGGGTGCTGGTGAGCCTGGAGACCAAGATTAACGCCCGCCGGCTGGATGTGGACACCCAGCTGCCCGACGGGCCGGTGCTGGTGTGGGGCGACCCGGACGCCATCACCCAGGTGTGCTACAACCTGCTGGACAACGCCATCAAGTTCTCCGAAGAGGGGAGCACCATGGGCCTGTCCATCACCACCAAGGGGGGCAAGGCCTATGTGGCGGTGCGCAACACCGGCCAGACCATCCCCCCCGACGAGCTGGCCATGATCTTTGACCGGTTCCACAAAAGCGACAAGTCCCGCAGCGTGGACCGGGAGGGCGTGGGCCTGGGGCTGTATATCGTCAAGACCATTCTCAACAACCACAAGGAAAACATCACCGTCACCAGTCAGGACGGGGTCACCGAGTTCGTCTTTACCCTGACCCTGGCGTGAGGAGGGACCATGCGGGGCTACTATTACGACCAAAACCGGGTCTATCCCCCGGAGCCCGTCGGTTCCCGGCGGCCCAAAGGGCGGAAGGTCTGGCGGGGGGTGCTGCTGCTGGCCTGCACCCTGCTGCTGCTGGCGGGGGCGGCCCTCTGCCTGCGCATTCTGCTGGACATGGACGTCAACCAGAGCTTGGCCTCCCCCACCCCTACCCCCGGATATGAGAGGGAGGACTGGCTGGACTGGTGGGAGGAGCAGGAGGAGAGCGCCGAGACCACCGTGGAGCGGGTTCCCGCCGGGGGTGAGCTGACCCTGACCCTCCTGCCCCAGCCGGAGGGGGAGCCCCACAGCCTCCAGCAGATCTATCAGGAAAACGTCCAGTCGGTGGTCAGCATCTGGGGGGAGAGTGAGCTGTCCTACTCCTTCGGTACCGGCGTGGTGCTGTCCGAGGACGGATATGTGATCACCAACGCCCATGTCATCAAAGGCTGCGCCCAGGTGGAGGTGGTCCTCCAGGACGACCGGAGCTTTGGGGCCCTGCTGGTAGGGATGGACAGCCAGAGTGACCTGGCGGTGCTGAAAATCGACGCCTACAACCTGCGCCCCGCCGCCTTTGGGGATTCCGCCCAGTTGGAGGTGGGAGATGAGGTGGTGGCCATCGGCAACCCCCTGGGCCAGGAGCTCCGGGGCACCATGACCGACGGCATCGTCTCGGCCATCAACCGGGACGTGAATGTAGACGGGTATACCATGTCCCTCATCCAGACCACCGCCGCCCTCAACTCGGGCAACTCCGGCGGCGCCCTCATCAACCGGTACGGCCAAGTGGTGGGCATCACCAACATGAAGATGTACGCCTATGACGACACAGTGGAGGGCCTGGGTTTCGCCATCCCCACCGCCACCGTCAAGGCGGTGGCCGACGTGCTCATCCGGGACGGGGTGGTCACCGGCCGGCCCGCTATCGGAATCACCGGCTATACCGTCACCGATGGGATGGCGGAGGTCTACGAGCTCCCGGTGGGGGTATATGTGGACGAGGTGAAGGAGGGCTCAGACGCCGCGGAGCGGGGTGTCCGGCCTGGAGATGTGATCGTGAAGGTCAACGGTCAGCCCGTTACGGACATCGACCAGCTGCTGGCCCGGAAGGAGGGACTGGAGGCGGGGGATACCCTGGAGCTGGAATTGTGGCGGGAAGGGGAATCCCTGGAGCTGGAGATCACCCTGGTGGAGCAATATGTCCTGGACGGCGACGGGCCGTAAGGAACAAGAAAAGGGACTGCCGCAGGTACACGGCAGTCCCAACTTGTGCGGGAGAAAGGGATCATCGTCCTTGGAGCCACACGATGATTGATGAGCCACAGGTTCAAGATACCATAAATTACTATATCTGTCAAACAGAAGTTTTGTCGAAAGGCGGAATTTGCCATGCTTATCATCAACGGGGTGGTACACCCCATGGACGGGCCGGTGCTCCCCCGGGGTTATGTGGCCTTTTCGGAGGGGAAGATCACCGGGGTGGGGCCCATGGAGGAGGCTCCCCAGGGGGAGGAGATACTGGACGTCCAGGGGGGGCATGTGTTCCCCGGCCTCATTGACGCCCACTGCCACCTGGGGCTGTTCGGGGATTCCCTGGGCTTTGAGGCCGACGACGGCAACGAGTCCACTGACCCCTGCACTCCCCAGCTCCGGGCCCTGGACGGGGTGAACCCCCTGGACCGGGGCTTTGCCGAGGCCCGGGCAGCGGGGGTCACCACCGTGCTCACCGGGCCGGGCTCGGCCAATCCCATCGCCGGGCAGTTTATCGCCCTGAAAACCGACGGCCGATGGGTGGACGAGATGGTGGTCAAGGCCCCGGCGGCCATGAAATTTGCCCTGGGGGAGAACCCCAAGTCGGTGTACAACGACCGGAAGGAGACGCCGGTGACTCGGATGGCCACGGCGGCCCTCATCCGGGAGGAGCTGTCCAAGACGGTGGAGTACCGGGACAAGCAGGACAAGGTGGACCAGGACCCGGAGGCCGATATGCCCGACTATGACGCCAAGCTGGAGGCCCTGCTGCCGGTGCTGCGGCGGGAGGTGCCCGCCCACTTCCACGCCCACCGGGCGGACGACATCGCCACGGCGGTGCGGCTCAGCCGGGAGTTTGACCTGGACCTGGCCGTGGTCCACGGCACTGAGGGCTACAGGGTGGCCGAGCTGCTGGCCCGGTACCAGGTGCCCGTCATTACCGGGCCCTGTCTCACTGACCGATCCAAGCCGGAGCTGGTGGGCCAGACCCTGGAAAACCCCGCCCTGCTGGCCAAGGCGGGGGTGGAGGTGGCCATCTGCACCGACCACCCGGAGACCCCCATCCAGTATCTTCCCCTGTGCGCCGCCATGGCGGTGCGGGGGGGCATGGAGCCGGAGGAGGCCCTGGCTGCCATCACCAGCGTCCCCGCCCACATCGCCGGTATCGGCCACCGGGTAGGCACCCTCACCCCCGGCAAGGACGCGGATATCGTGGTCACCACCAGCCACCCCCTGGACTGGAGCAGCCGGGTGACCGCCGTGTTCCTGGAAGGAAAACAGATCGGATAAGCGGGGGACACAGCCCCCGACATGGCAAAAGGCCCGCCGTCCGGCGGGCCTTTTTGTGCCTGTTCAGGGTTCGATTTTGTCCACCCGGCGCTGGTGGCGGCCTCCCTCGAACTCAGTGTTCAGGAAGGCGTCCAGGATGCTGTCGGCCATATTGGGCCCGATGAGGGCGCCCCCCAGGGCCAGCATGTTGGCGTCGTTGTGCCGCCGGGTCATCTCGGCGGACAGGGGCTCGCTGCACAGGGCGCAGCGGATGCCCTTGACCTTGTTGGCGGTGATGGAGATGCCGATGCCGGTGGTGCACACCACGATGCCTCGGTCGCACGCCCCGGAGGCCACCGCCTCCGCCGCCGCCCGGCCGAAGTCGGGGTAGTCGCAGCTGTCGGACGTGTAGCAGCCGTAGTCCTTGTAGGCCAGCTGGTGCTGGTCCAGGTAGTCCATGATGTGGCGCTTGAGGGCCAGCCCTCCGTGGTCGGAACCCAATGCGATCATAATAAAATCCTCCTCACAGCGTATGGAATTTGGGTTTGCGTTTCTCATAGGTGGCCACATAGCGGAACCCCGCCTCCTTCAGCAGGGCGCAGGCCTCCCGGATGCCCTTGCCCACCCCCTCGGGGGTGTGGGCGTCCGAGCCGGTGGTGACGATCTCCCCGCCGCACTCTCTGAACAGCCGGAGAGTGGGCAGCCAGCCCTCCAGGGTGCGGCCCCGCCAGGTGTTGATCTCCATGCCCTTTCCCCGCTCCGCCGCCGCCTTGAAAATGCCCCGCAGCTGGTCGGTATAGCGATCAAGGGAGATGGGGTGGTCCATGTACCGCAGGGGGTAGATCACATGGCCCAGGACGTCGTAAAAGTCGGTGACCGCCAGCAGGGACATGGAGTGGAAATAGTCGTCCAGGGCGGCGTAGCAGGCCTCGGGGGTGGGGTAGTCCACATAGTAGAAGTCCACGCCCCCCTTTTCCGGGCACAGGTTGTGGAGAGAGCCCAGCACGAAGTCCAGCTCCGGCTGGGACAGGATGGTCTGGCTCAGCTGGGGGTTCAAGTGGGCCATGCCGAACTCCATCCCCAGGCGGATGGTCAGCTTGCCGGCGTATCGGGGGGCGATCTCACGGTACTGGGCCAGGGCGGGGGCCCAGTCGTAGCCGTTAACCGGCTGGCCGTACAGCTCCAGCAGGTCGCAGTGGTCGGTGATGCACAGCTCGTCCAGCCCGGCGGCCACCGCCGCCTCCGCCATGGCGGTGAGGGGGGTGTCGCTGTCGGGGGAGACCTGCGTGTGGGTGTGATAGTCAGTGAGCAGCATGGGTTACCTCCAAATTAAAATGGCCAGGCGGGGAACCACTTCAGGATATAGCTGCCGTACCAGGAGGGGTAGGTGATCCCCACCAGCACGGGGTAGAACAGGGCGTAGAGGGCGGCCGCCCCGCCGGTGACGGCGTACATGGCCCCCTTCCAGCGGAGCATGGGCTCCTGCTCCGCCAGGGTGTGGAACAGGTAGCACAGGGCCAGGATCAGGAAGAGCACCGAGGGGAAGTAGTGATAGGCGAAGGTGATGCGGCCGATGAAGAACCAGGGCACCAGCTGGGCCAGGTAGCCCACCACGATGAACAGGGCCGCCGCCGACCGGCGGCGGACGATCTGCACGGCGGTGGACAGGATGGCCACCAGGCCGCCCCAGCACACCACCGGGTTGAGGAAGGCGGCAAAGCGGGTGGTAACGCCCTCCACCGAGTTGTCCATATAGTACAGGATGGGCCGGGCGTTCACCAGCCACTCGTACCACCGGGAGGAATAGGGGTGGGTGTCGGTGACGCCGCTGTGGTAGGAGAGCATATACTTCTGGTTCTCCCACATCTCATGGATGAGGTTGCCCAGGGAGGTGTCTCCCGAGGCGGAGGCGTAGGGCAGGTAGGACAGGGTATAGATGACGGCGGGGATGAGGGCGAACACCAGCAGTGACCAGGCCAGGATCTTCACCGTCCAGGCCGCCCGCTCATGGAGGGTCTCCTCCGGCCAGTGGCGCAGCTTCAACACCAGGCCCACGAAGTAGAGCACCACCAGACCGGTGCAGCCGTAGATCACCGTCCACTTGGAGGCCGCCCCGATGCCCCAGAACAGCCCCGACAGGAAGAGGGGGAGGGCGCACTGTTTAAAGGAGGCCCCGTCAGGCAGGGACAGGTACCGGTACATGAAGTAGTACATCAGCAGGATGAACAGGAAGGCGTAGGTGTCAATGGTGGCCAGCCGGGTCTGGGTCAGGTGCATGAAGTCCACCGCCAGCAGGATGGTGCCGCAGGTGGCGATGGAGGTGCGGCCGAACAGGTTTTTCAGGAACAGGTAGAGCAGGGGTACCATCACCACCCCCAGCAGGGTGCCCATGAACCGCCAGCCGAAGGGGGTCATGCCGAAGAGGGCGATGCCGATGCTCATGATGAGCTTGCCGAGGGGCGGGTGGGAGATCTCATAGGGCTCGATGTTGCGCAGGTGCTCGTAGGCGGTGCGGGGGTGGTAGATCTCGTCAAAATAGGCGGAGTTCATAAAGGTGATGGTGTCGGGCACCAGCTCGGCCTCGTCAAAGAGGGGGTTGGTGGCATCGTCGATCCAGATCCGCTCCCCGTTCTCGTCAAAGAGGACCAGCTCGTTCAGCTCCAGCAGGCTCTTGTTGGCCTGGCCGGTGATGCGCAGGTAGTAGACGTACTGGGGGTTGTCAAAGACAAGTTCGTTCCACTTGAAGAGCTGGTTGTAGTTCTGGGTCATGGCGTAGCTGTCGGCGTAGCCGGTGCCGTCGGCCCAGTAATAGCCGGTGACCTTGTCCGGGTCCTCAGCGTCGTCCTTCCGCTGCCACAGGGAGAGCCAGGTCACCCCGTCGGTGGAGATCTCCACCTGGTACTTGCCGGTGCCCAGGCCGCAGAAATACCACACCTTGGACACCAGCACCTGCTCCGGCAGCACGAAGGTCTCCGCCTGTTCGCCGCCGAAGTCCCGGGGGGACTGGGGAGCCGTGGTGTCGCCCAGCTGGAAAAAGGCGGTGACGGCATAGGCCAGGGTAATCAGCACCATGGGGATGGCGTCCTTCTTCACCAGGGGATGGCGGTGGCCGGCGAAGGTGAAGGGGGGACGGGGCTGCTCAGGGGACAGCTGCCGGGCCAGGGGGGCCCGCTGGGTCCGCCAGTACCACAGGAAAAACCATACCAGGGCGGCGATGGTCAGCAGGGGAAAGAGGTAGACGGTATAGCGAAATACGTTCATAGGAAGCCCTTACCTCCAGAGGGAAAAAATAAGAGGACGAGTGTGTACTCGTCCTCCTATTTTATTTCTTCTTCTTGCGTTTGTCAAAGAAAGATTTCACGCTGTCCGCCGGGCCGGCTGGAATCTCGCCCATGGCTTCGCCATAGGCACGCAACGCCTCCTTCTGTTCGTGGGTCAGGTTGGTGGGCACCTGCACGTTGACGGTGACGTACTGGTCGCCCCGGCCCCGGCCGTTTACCGAGGGGATGCCCTTCCCACGCAGGCGGAAGGTGGTCCCGGGCTGGGTGCCGGCGGGCAGGTTCCACTTTACCTTGCCGTCGATGGTGGGGATCTCCAGCTCCGCCCCCAGGGCGGCCTGGAGGAAGGTGACCGGGTGCTCCAGGAAGACCGAGGTGCCGTCCCGCTTGAAGAAGGGGTGGGGCAGAACGGTGACGCTGATGAGCAGGTCGCCGGCGGGGCCGCCGTTGCGCCCGGCGCCGCCCTGACCCCGGAGGGACACCGCCTGGCCGTTGTCGATGCCGGCGGGAATCTTCACTGTGAGCTTGCGCTGCTTGCGGACGGTGCCGCTGCCGCCGCAGTCCTTACAGGACTGGTGGATAATCTTGCCCTTGCCGTTGCACTTGGGGCAGGTGGTGGTGGTGGTGAAGGAGAAGGCTCCGCCCCCCCGCTGGATGCGGACGGTGCCGCTGCCGTGGCAGTCGGGGCACACCTCGGCGGTGGTGCCGGGGGCGCAGCCGGTGCCCTTGCAGCTGTCGCAGGACTCGGTGCGGCTGAGGGTGATCTCCTTTTCGCAGCCGAAAGCGGCCTCCTCAAAGGTGATGGACACCGAAGCCCGGAGGGTCTCCCCCTTCATGGGGCCGTTGCTCCGGCGACCGCCTCCTCCGCCGCCGAACCCGCCGCCGAAGAAGGAGCCGAAAATGTCGCCCAGGTCAATGTCGCCCATATCGAACCCGCCGAATCCGCCGCCGAATCCGCCGCCCGCGCCGAAGTTGGGGTCCACGCCGGCGTGGCCGAACTGGTCGTACTTGGCCCGCTTTTCCTTGTCGGAGAGGACCTCGTAGGCCTCGTTGACCTCCTTGAACTTGGCCTCGGCCTCCTTGTCGCCCGGGTTCAGGTCGGGGTGGTATTTCTTGGCCAGCTTGCGGTAGGCCTTTTTCAATTCGTCGTCGCTGGCGCCCTTGGAGACGCCCAGTACCTCGTAATAATCTCGTTTCTGTTCAGGCATTGGTATTCACCTCTGTTTCAAAGTGGAGAGTGGAGAGTGAAGAGATCCGCGCCCTCCACATTCCACCGTTTGGAAAAGGCAACGCCACGCAGGCGGGGGACAAGCCCCCGCCCGCAGCGTTATTCTTCAATTACTTCTGGTCGTCGTCCACGACCTTGTAGTCGGCGTCCACCACGTTGGGGTCGGTGTTGGCGCCGCCGGCCTGGCCGCCGAAGTTGGCGCCCATGTCGGGACCGGGCTGGCCACCCTGGGGGTTGGCCTGCTGGTACATCTTCTCCGCGATGGGGTAGAAGGCCTTGCTGGCCTCCTCGGTAGCGGCCTTGATGGCCTCGATGTCGGTGCCCTTCAGAGCGTCCTTCAGCTTGTTGATGGCGGCCTCCACGGTGGCCTTGTCGTTGGCGTCAATCTTGTCCTTGGCGTCCTCCAGGGCCTTCTCGGTCTGATACACCACCTGGTCGGCCTGGTTGCGTACGTCCACCTCTTCCTTCCGCTTGGCGTCCTCGGCGGCGAACTGCTCGGCCTCCTTGACGGCCTTGTCAATGTCCTCCTTGGACATGTTGGTGGAGGAGGTGATGGTGATGTGCTGCTCCTTGCCGGTGCCCAGGTCCTTGGCGGAGAC
>CASEOA010000061.1 GCA_949289455.1 uncultured Eubacteriales bacterium | reverse complement strand
CCAGGGACACCCCCTGCGGGCCCTGATCCTCACCCCCACCCGGGAGCTGGCCATCCAGATCGAGGAGAGCTTCCTGGCCTACGGCAAGCACCTGCCCCTGCGGTGCGCCGTCATCTTCGGCGGCGTGGGCCAGAACCCCCAGGTGGAGGCCCTGGGCCGGGGGGTGGACATCCTGGTGGCCACTCCGGGCCGGCTCATGGACCTGTACCAGCAGGGCTTCGTCAAGCTGGACCAGCTGGAGATCTTCGTGCTGGACGAGGCCGACCGGATGCTGGACATGGGCTTTATCCACGACGTACGCCGCATCCTGGGCTGGCTGCCCGAGAAAAAACAGACCCTCTTCTTCTCGGCCACCATGCCCCCGGAGGTCCAGGGGCTGGTGGACACCCTGCTGGTGGACCCGGTGAAGGTGGCGGTGAACCCGGTGTCCTCCCCGGTGGAGATCATCCAGCAGAGCCTGTACTATGTGGACCGGGGCAACAAGTCTAAGCTGCTGGCCTCCCTTATCTTTGAGCTGGGGGTGAAAAACGCCCTGGTGTTCACCCGCACCAAGCACGGGGCCAACAAGGTGGCCGGGGATCTGAGCAAGGCGGGGATCTCCGCCGCCGCCATCCACGGCAACAAGAGCCAGACCGCCCGGCAGCAGGCCCTGGCCGACTTCAAGAGCGGCAAGGTTCAGGTGCTGGTGGCCACCGACATCGCCGCCCGGGGGCTGGACATTGAAGAGCTCTCCCACGTGTTCAACTACAACCTGCCCGACGTGCCCGAGACCTACGTTCACCGCATCGGCCGCACCGGCCGGGCGGGCCACGGCGGCACCGCCGTCTCCTTCTGCGACGCCAACGAGAAGGAGGAGCTGAAGGCCATCCAGAAGCTGCTGGGCCGGGAGATCCCGGTGGTGGCCGACCATCCCTGGCCCATGGAGATTTTTGAGCCCCTGCCCCGGGACAAGAAGGGCCGGATCATCAACCCGGAGGACGCGGAGGCCCGGGCGGCGGCCAAGGAGAAGCGCCGCCAGCGGGACGCCGCCAACAAAGCGGCGGCCCAGGCCAAAAAGGAGGCCAAGGCGGCCCAGCCCGCCCCGGCGGAGCCGGCGCCCGTTCTGCCGGAGAAGAAGAAATCCAAGCGGGGGGTGCGCAACAGCGCCACCCTGGAGGAGGCCCTGGTGGCCACCGCCCCCGCCCACCCCGCCATGCCCGAGCCGGAGTTTACCGACTTCCACCGGCCCGACCCCTTTGCCAGCGACACCATTATGGACGCCACCGCCCGGCTGCTGGCCCCCCGGAAGCTGACCCACCGGCCGGAGCAGGAGCGCCGCCGGGAGAAAAACCCGCCGGGAAAGGAGCGCAAGCCGGAGAAGCCCAACCGGAAGGAACGCCGGGGCCAGGACAAGCCCAAGCAGCCCCAGCCCTCCGTGCCCGCCCCCCTGGGCGGAAAGAAGCGGCGGGGCGGCGGCCGGGGCCGGAGCGGCCGTCCCCCGGAGGTCACCATCCGCTCCAACGGCCAGAAAGACTCCACCGAGCAGCCCAGCCTGATGAAGCCCTATTACCTGAGCGACGACTGATGGATTGGGGCGGCTCGGCCTGCATCTTTTTCAGGAGAAGCATACTAACCAATTTGACAGTATCCCAGACCCGGAGCGATTTTTCGCCCCGGGTCTGCTATTATCACCAGTTCCCCTGGGTGCGGCGAGGGAAAAACAATGGTAAGATGCACAAAAATATTTTTTGTCAAAGAATTAACAAAAAATATGTTTGGCAAAAAATATAAACATAGTGCGAAAAAATGACAGATTTCTCAGGCTTGTGGATATAAAAATTGTATATGACCAGCTAAAAAAAAGGAAGGGAGAAAAACTAAACTGATGATTTTAAACTTGAAATCTCGGGTCAGTTGAAGTATCATAAATGGTAACATCGATCAGATTGTTTTGAGACGGCAATCCTGGGAAGAGAGGGGACGGCTGTTAAGAGCAATGAGATGGGGAAAGGCGGTGAGAGTATGTCTCTGGAAGCGATCCAGCAGGTGACCCAGGCTGAGCAGACCAACCGGACCCGGAAGGCTGAGGCCCAGGCGGAGGCCAAGCGGCTGGTGGCGGAGGCCGAGCGGGCGGGCAAGGCCCGTCTGGCGGAGGCCCGAGCCCAGGCGGAGGCCCAGGTACGGGGCTTTATGAAGTCGGCCGAGGACCAGGCAGCCAAGCATGCGTCGGAGGTCACGGCGCAGACCCAGAAGGCCTGTGACGCACTGCGGGCCAAGGCGGAGGGCCGGCTGGCCGACGCCGCTGCCAGCATCGTGAGAAGGGTAGTGAAGAACTGATGTCCATTGTGAAAATGAAGCGGCTGCGGCTCATCGGTATGCTGGACCAGCGTCCGGACATGCTGCGCCAGCTTCAGCATCTGGGCTGCGTGGAGATTGACGAGCCCGGGGACCGGTCGGACGATCCCCAATGGGCCAGCCTGACGCGGCCGGACACCGGGGCGCTGAACGAGGCCAGGGACGCCCGTTCCAGCGTGGAGAACGCCCTGAAAACCCTGAAAAAGTACGGGCCCAAACAGAAGGGCGGACTTCTGACCCCCAGACCGGTGATTACCGAGGGGGAGCTCTTTGACGACGGCGCCTATCAGACCGGCCTGGCCGATGCCGGGCGGCTGGTGGAGCTGGACCGGAAGATCTCCACTCTGTACGCCGAGCAGAACAAACTGAGAACCCAAAAGCTGGCGCTGGCACCCTGGCTGGCGCTGGACATCCCCCTGGAGACCGCCTCCACCCCCGACGTGGCCGTGTATTTCGGCACCGTGGCGGCGTCCACCGATCTGGACGCCATGGAGGGAGCCCTGGGGACCGTCACCGACCTGTATGAGCTCATGCGGGCGGGGGCGGACAACGAACTGAAGTATGTGGTGTTCCTCTGCCACCGCAGCGTGGAGGAGGGCTGCCAGGAGGTGCTGAAGGAGTACGGCTTCTCCCGCTCCGCCCTCCGGGGCTGGACAGGCACCGCCGCGGAGAACGACCGCCGGCTGGACGCCCAGCTGGACGCCGCCGCCAAGGAGCTGGAGACCACCATCGCCCAGGTGGGTTCCTTCGCCCCCCGGAAGGGGGCCCTGGAGCAGTGCCTGGACCGGGCCGAGCAGGAGATCGCCCGGGAGGAGGCCCGCTGCCGCCTGATGGACAGCGCCGCCGCCTTCTTCCTGGAGGGCTGGGTCCCCGTCCCCGACGAGGACAAGCTGGCCGGGATGCTGAAGGAGTACACCTGCTGCTGGGAGACCGAGGACCCGGCGCCCGAGGACTATCCGGTGGTACCGGTCAAGCTGAAGAACAACAAGTTTACCGAGCCTCTGACCACCATCACCACCATGTATTCCCTGCCCGCCTATGACGGCGTGGACCCCAACGGGCTGATGATGCCCTTCTATGTGTTCTTCTTCGGGTTCATGTTCGCCGACCTGGGCTACGGCCTGATTCTGGCGGGGGCCTGCGCCTTCATCAACCACAAGACCCACCCCAAGGGAGGGTTTGGCCAGCTGATCCGGCTGATGATCATGTGCGGCATTTCCTCCGCCGTCATCGGCTTCTTTACCGGCGGGCTGTTCTCCGACTTTTTGGCCCAGTTCACCAGCATGCTGGGGCTGGCCCAGCCGGTGATCCCCTTCCTGTCGGTGCCCGACGGGGTGACGGGCGTGCCCGGCCCCCTGCTCAACGTCATGGGCGACCCCATGACCGTGCTGGTCTTTGCGCTGGCGGTGGGCTTTGTCCAGATCGTGGTGGGCATGATCGTGAAGTTCTGGATGCTCTGCCGGGACGGCCAGGTGGTGGACGCCATCCTGGACATCGGTACCTGGTGGGTTATCTTCGTGGGCATCGGCCTGTTCGCCCTGGGTGTGGGCAATGTGGCCGGCTACCCGGTGGTGCTCATCATCGGCTGTCTGATGCTGCTGGGCCAGGGCCGTTCGGCCAAGGGCTTCGGCAAGGTGACCGCCATCATCGGCGCGGTGTACAACGGCGTGACGGGCTATTTCGGAGACATCCTCTCCTACTCCCGTCTGATGGTCATGATGCTGGCCGGCTCTGTCATCGGCCAGGTGTTCAACATCCTGGGCGCCATGCCCGGCGGCGGCCTGCCTCCGGCCATCGGCATCCCCATTTTCTTCGTGATCTTCATTATCGGCCACGCCTTCAACATCGGCCTGAATGTGATCGGCACCTATGTGCACACATCCCGTCTGCAATATCTGGAATTCTTCAAGCAGTTCTACAAAGAAGGCGGACGCCCCTGGCGGCCCCTGAATATTGAGACTAAGTACGTCGACATTAAGGAGGAACACTAACATGACATTCGGTGAATTTCTGACCCAGTACGCTGGTGCGTTCTTTGGTTTCCTGGGCGCCGCTCTGGCCGCCGGCCTGGCCTGCGTGGGCTCCGCGAAAGGTACCGGCCTGGCCGGTGAGGCGGGCGCCGGCCTGCTGGCCGAGGACCCCTCTCAGTTCTCCAAGTGCATGATCCTGCAGGTTATCCCCGGCACCCAGGGCCTGTACGGCCTGGTTATCGGCTTCCTGGCCCTGATGAAGATGGGCCTGTTCAGCGGCACCGTGGGTGAGCTGACCATCGCCCAGGGCCTCATCGTCCTGGCCGCCTGCATCCCCATGGCCCTCGGCGGTCTGCTCTCCGGTATCGCTCAGGGCCGCGTGGCCGCCGCTTCCGTCAACATCGTGGCCAAGAACCCCAACGACTGGTCCAAGGGCATGGTGCTGTGTATCATCGTTGAGTTCTACGCCATCCTGTCCCTGCTGATCTCCTTCCTGATGATCATGTTCGGCTTCTAATCTGAGAGGTAGACTATGGACGGAATTGAAAAAATCACCGGACGGATCGCCGCCGACGGCGCCCAGGAGGCCCAGTCCATCCTGGACGAGGCCAAGGCCCAGGCGGAGGCTATCGCCGCCCGCTATGAGGCCCAGGCCCAGCGGGAGAGCGAGGAGATCCTGGCAAGGGGCCGCCGCAACGCCGACGAGCGGGTGGAGCGGCTGGCCAGCGTGGCTCAGCTGGACGCCCGCAAGCTGGAGCTGGCCGCCAAGCAGGAGATGCTCTCCAAGGCTTACGACCTGGCCCTGGAGCAGCTGGTCAACCTGCCCGACAAGGAGTATGTGTCCCTGCTGGCCGACCTGGCCGTCAAGGCTTCGGTCACCGGCAAGGAGGCGGTCATCTTCTCTCAGAAGGACCGCACCCGCTACGGCAAGCAGGTGGTCACCCAGGCCAACGAGCGGCTGAAAGACGGACACCTGACCATGTCCGAGCAGTCCCGGCCCATCCAGGGGGGCCTCATCCTCAGCGACGGGGACGTGGAGGTCAACTGCACCTTCGAGACTCTGGTGCGCCTCCAGCGGGGCGAGATGGACCGCGAGGTGGCCAAGGTGCTCTTCGACTGATGCGCTCCTTGCAAGTAAGGAGGCAACATTTTGGCTAAGATCAAAGATACCGATTATCTCAGCATATCCGCCCGCATCCGGGCCATGGAGAACCGTCTCCTCACCCGGGAGCGGATGGAGCGGATGCTGGATGCCCGCAGCGACGAGGAGGCCGTGAAGGTGCTGTCCGAGTGCGGCTACGGGGAGCTGGACGGCCTGACCAACGCCGGGCTGGACCAGATGCTCTCCGCCGCCCGGGAGGCCCTCTACAAGGACCTGAAGGGCGCCGTGCCCGACCCCCGGCTGGTGGAGGTATTCCAGCTGAAGTACGACTACCATAACGCCAAGACCCTCATCAAGGCGGCCGCCGTGGGCACCGAGCCCGACCGGCTGCTGATGGAGGGCGGGCGGTGGACCGCCGCCCAGATCAAGGACGCCTACCACCGGGACAGCCTGCGGGACTTTACCGACACCTTCCGCCAGGCCATCGTCCAGGCCCGGGAGCTGCTCAACGCGGGCAACGACCCCCAGTTGGCCGACTTCATTCTGGACCGGGCCTATTTCGCCGAGATGGGGCAGCTGGCCAAGGATACCGGCAGTTCCTTCCTCCAGGGCTATGTGCGCCTGTTCATTGACGCCACCAACCTGCGCTCTGCCGTCCGGGCAGCCCGCATGGGCAAGGGGGGCGACTTCCTCAACCAGGTGCTGCTGCCCGGGGGCAACGTGGAGACCCACGTCTACACCTCCGGCAAGGGCTCCGACCTGGCCGCCCTGTTCCGGGCGGGCCCCCTGGGGGACGCCGCCAATCTGGGCAGCACCCTCACCGCCCCCGGCAGCGGGGAGCTCACCGCCTTCGAGCGGCTGTGCGACAACGCGGTGATGGGTTACCTGGCCCAGGCCCGGCGCATCCCCTTCGGGGAGCAGGCGGTGCTGGGCTACCTGTACGCCCGGGAGAGCGAGTTCACCGCCATCCGCACCATCCTGTCCGGCCGCATGGCGGGACTGGAGAGCGACACCATCCGGGAAAGGCTGCGTGAAGCCTATGTCTAAATATCGCATCGCCGTGCTGGGAGACAAGGACAGCGTGCTGGGCTTCAAGGCCCTGGGGCTGGACGTCTACCCGGCGGAAAATGTGGAGGAGGCCAAGCGCACCCTCCACCAGCTGGCCAAGGAAAACGTGGCGGTGATCTATCTCACCGAGCAGTACGCCGCCGGCATGGCGGCCGAGGTGGCCCGGTACAAGGACGAGCTCACCCCCGCCATCATCCTCATCCCCGGCAAGGACGGCTCTCTGGGCATTGGCATGGCCAACGTCAAGAGCGCCGTGGAGCGGGCCGTGGGCGCGGATATCCTGTAACAAAGCCGCAGCGGCCGCCATATGTGGCGGCCCTACGGCCGGCCTATCCTGTTGCGGAATGTAGGGCCGCCATACATGGCGGCCGTCATCCCGCTCTGATTTCAAATTCAAACCTGAAAGAAGGTTGAGCTATTTGAGCGGAAAAATTGTTAAAGTCTCCGGTCCGCTTGTGGTGGCCACCGGTCTGTCCGACGCCAATATGGCCGACGTGGTCCGCGTGGGCGAGCAGCGCCTCATCGGTGAGATCCTCACCATGAACGGCGACGCCGCCTCCATCCAGGTGTATGAGGAGACCTCCGGCCTGGGCCCCGGCGCCGTGGTGGAGACCACCGGCGCCCCCATGTCCGTGGAGCTGGGCCCCGGCATCATTGAGAACATCTACGACGGCATCCAGCGCCCCCTGGAGGGCATCATGAAGAAGGCGGGCTCCAACAACCTGCCTCGCGGCGTGGAGGTCCCCGCCCTGGACCGTGACAAGAAGTGGCAGTTTAACGCCACCGCCAAGGCCGGCGACAAGGTCATCGGCGGCGACGTGATCGGCACCGTCCAGGAGACCAGCGTGGTGCTCCACAAGATCATGATTCCCCCCACCATGAGCGGCACCATCGAGTCCATCCAGTCCGGCGAGTTCACCGTGCTGGACACCGTGGCCGTGCTGGTGGACGACAAGGGGGAGAAGCACAACCTGACCATGGTGCAGAAGTGGCCCGTCCGTGTGGGCCGCCCCTACACGCATAAGTATCCCCCCCGCCCCCCCCTGCTGTCCGGCCAGCGCATCGTGGACGCCATGGTCCCTGTG
>CASEOA010000060.1 GCA_949289455.1 uncultured Eubacteriales bacterium | reverse complement strand
CTGTGCTGGCTGGCCCAGTCTCTGGCCGGCCGCGAAAAGTGAGGGGTTTATGCGAAATGTAGTAGATGTACTCACTGGCAACCTGATCCTGAACCTGGCCATTATGGCCTGGGCTTTGGCCCAGATCATCAAGATGATCCTTGTGGTCTTTACCAAGCGGAAGCTGGACTGGCACTATATTATGTCCAGCGGAGGGATGCCCAGCTCCCACTCCGCCTTTGTGTGTGCCTGTGCCTCCGCCACCGGTTTTATGTATGGGTGGTCCTCACCCTTGTTCAGCATCGCTGCGGTGCTGGCCATTGTGGTTATGTACGACGCCGCCAACGTCCGGAAGGCGGCGGGGGAGCAGGCCAAAATCCTTAACTATATTATGGAGCACTGGAGTGAGATGAAGCCCGCCATTTTTGGCAAGGAGCTGAAAGAGCTGCTGGGCCACACCCCCTTCCAGGTGCTGATGGGGGGCCTGCTGGGGGTTGCCATCGGGCTGCTGGGGGCCTGGCTGTGGGCCAGCCCCTATGTCCTCACCACCTGAGTTTGCTCCATTGGGAGGTGCTTTCCCATTCTGAATCTGGATCAATTTCCTATGGACCTGAGCCAGCTGAGCGACAGCGAGGCAGTAGCCCTGTGCTCTCTGCTCCGGGCCCGCATCATCGACGTGGTCTCCCGCACCGGCGGGCACCTGGCCTCAAGCCTGGGCGCGGTGGAGCTCATTGTGGCCATCCACCGGGTATTCGACCTGAACCGGGACCGGTTGGTCTTTGACGTGGGCCACCAGTGCTACGCCCATAAAATCCTCACTGGCCGAAACCAGGCCATGGAGGGCCTGCGGTCCTTCGGCGGCATCGCCGGCTACCCCAAGCCCAGCGAGAGCCCCGCCGACGCCTTCATTGCCGGACACGCCTCCAACGCGGTATCGGTGGCTATCGGCATGGCAAGGGCCAGAACTTTACAGCATGAAGATTACAACGTTTTGGCTCTGCTGGGCGACGGCGCCCTGTCGGGCGGGCTGGCCTACGAGGGCCTGTCCGACGCCGGAGACAGCAAGGAGCCCTTTATCGTCATTCTCAACGACAACGGCATGTCCATTACCAAAAGCGTGGGGGGCGTGGCCGACCACCTGGCCCGCCAGCGTCTGAAGCCCCAATATCTCCGCTTTAAACGGGGATACCGGAAGGTGATGGGGGCCACCACTGTGGGCCGGGGGATCTACAAGGTGACTCACAAGGTCAAAACCGCCGTGAAGGAGACCCTGCTGCCCTGCTCCCTTTTTGAGGACATGGGCTTCACCTACCTGGGGCCGGTAGACGGCCACGACGTAAAGCGCCTCACCCGGCTGCTGAAATACGCCAAGGACCTGAAAACCCCTGTGCTGCTCCACATAAGGACTGTAAAGGGAAAAGGCTATCCACCCGCGGAGCGCAATCCGGACACCTTTCACGGCGTGGGCCGGTTTTGTGTGGAGACCGGGGAGCTGATGGTCTCCTCCAAGCCCAACTTCTCCGCCGCCTTTGGCCAGCTGATCTGCGAAATGGCGGAGACCGATCCCAAGCTGTGCGCCATCACCGCCGCCATGCAGGGGGGCACCGGCCTGGACGCCTTTGCCGCCCGATTCCCGGAGCGGTTTTTCGACGTGGGCATCGCTGAAGGCCACGCGGTGGCTATGGCCGCCGGCATGGCCAAACAGGGTATGACCCCGGTGTTCGCCGTATACTCCTCCTTCCTCCAGCGCTCCTATGACCAGCTCATCCACGATGTGGCCCTCCAGGGCCTCCATGTGGTCTTTGCGGTGGACCGGGCCGGACTGGTGGGGGAGGACGGGGAGACCCACCACGGCGTGTTTGACCCCGCCTATTTGGACTCCATTCCCGGTATGACGGTGCTCTGCCCCTCCAGCTTTGCCGAGCTGAGATCCATGCTCCGCCACGCCGCCTACGAGCTCACCGGCCCGGTGGCCGTCCGCTTTCCCCGAGGCGGGGAGGGGACCTACCAAGCCGACTCGGGCAAGGTCAAGACCGCCCTGCTGCGCTCTGGCAAGGATATTACCTTGACAGGGTACGGCATCACCGTCAACGCCCTGCTGGAGTGCGCAGACAGGCTGGCCGCCGACGGTCTGGAGGCGGAGATCATCAAACTCAATACCATCACCCCCCTGGATGTGTCGCCGGTGGCCCAGTCGGTCCAAAAAACCGGGCGGCTGCTGGTGGCCGAGGAGGCCGCCGGGGGGAGCGTAGGCAAGCGGCTGGCCGCCGGCCTGTTGGAGCGGGGGATTGCCGCCCGGGTGGCCTACGCCAACACAGGGAACGGCTTTGTGACCCACGGCAGCGTGGACCAGCTGCGGACCCTCCGGGGCCTGGACGGGGCATCCCTGTACAAGAAGGCCCGGGAGGTATGCGGACATGGCGACAGTTAAGAAGCGGCTGGACGTGCTGCTGGTGGAGCGGGGGCTGGCGGAGAGCCGCCAGCGGGCCCAGGCCATCATCATGAGCGGCCAGGTCTATGTAAAAGAGCAAAAGGTGGACAAGGCGGGGGCCCAGTTTCCCGAGGACACCCCCATTGAGGTGCGGGGCCAGACCCTGGCCTACGTGAGCCGGGGCGGGCTCAAGCTGGAGAAGGCCATGAAAACCTTTTCCGGACTCTCCCTGTCCGGCGCGGTGTGCGGAGACATCGGGGCCTCCACCGGCGGATTCACCGACTGCATGCTCCAGAACGGGGCGGCCAAGGTGTACGCCGTGGACGTGGGCTACGGCCAACTGGCCTGGTCCCTGCGCAGCGATCCCCGGGTGGTCTGCCTGGAGCGCACCAACGCCCGCTACCTGACCCATGAGCAGATCCCCGACGAGCTGGACTTTGCCAGCGTGGACGTGTCCTTCATCTCTCTCAAACTCATCCTGCCTGCCCTCCACGCCTTGCTGAAAGAGGACGGGCAAGTAGTTTGCCTTGTCAAGCCTCAGTTCGAGGCAGGCCGGGAAAAGGTGGGGAAGAAGGGGGTTGTCCGGGACCCCGCCGTCCACCTGGAGGTCATTGAGCACTTTTTGGCAAACGCCGCCGAGGCAGGATTTACTGTAAAGGATATGACCTTTTCACCGATCCGCGGGCCGGAGGGCAACATCGAATACCTGGGCCACCTGCTGGCGGCGGGCGGGGGCGAACCCTGGGCCGGCGATCCGGCGGAGCTGGTCAGGGCTTCTCACCAGGCCCTGGAGGGGGTGGCGACATGAAGGTGGTATTAAGCCCCAATCCATACCGGGACAAGGGTTTGAAGGCTGCCCAATCGGCGGAGAAGATTCTGCGGGCCGCCGGGGTAGAGACCGCCGTCTGCCTGCCCTTTTCGGTGGAAGGGGGCGGCATAGAGCTGCCCAAGCATATTCAGTTCAAGGATACCGCGGAGGAGCTGAAAAATGCCGATATTCTGGTGTGCTTCGGCGGGGACGGCACCATCCTGCACGCCGCCAAGGACGCCAACCAGTTCGGCGTGCCCATCCTGGGGGTGAACCTGGGCAGCGTGGGCTTTATGGCTGAGCTGGAACTGGGGGAGCTGTCCATGCTGTCCCGGCTGGCCAATGGAAAATATTCGGTGGAGCACCGGATGATGCTGGACGTGCAGGTCCGCCGGGAGGGCCGGGTGATCTACTCCGATCTGGCGCTCAACGACGCCGCCCTCACCAAGGGGGCGGTGGCCCGGGTGGTGGAGCTGGAGGTCATGCGGGACAAGGCCCTCATCTCCCGGATGTCTGCCGACGGGGTGGTGGTGAGCACGCCCACCGGCTCTACCGCCTACTCCATGTCCGCCGGCGGCCCCATTGTGGAGCCCACGGCGGAGAACATCATCGTCACCCCCATCTGCCCCCACGCCCTGGCCGCCCGGGCCTTCGTTCTGGACCGGGACCGGACGGTGTCCATCCGGGTGGGGCGGATGCCCCGCAAGACCGCCTTCCTGTCGGTGGACGGAGGCCGGGCTTTCCGGCTCAACGGCGGCGACATTGTGGAGACCCACAGATCCAAGTCCCGGACCTCCCTGGTGCGCATCACCGGGCGGTCCTTCTACGAGATCCTCAACCATAAATTGGGAGGTGCCTAAGCCAATGAAAGCAAAGCGGCAGCAGGAGATTTTGAACATCATCGCGGAACAGGACGTGGACACCCAGGATCAGCTGCTCTCGGAGCTGCGGGCCCGGGGGGTGCACTCCACCCAGGCCACCATTTCCCGGGACATCAAGGAGCTCCACCTCATCAAGGAGCTCACCGGCTACGGCACCTACCGCTACGCCGTGTCCGAGCGCAAGGCCTCCATGAACATCGCCGGCCGGCTGCGCACCATCTTCAAGGAGGGGGTCACCTCCTTTGACGTGGCCCAGAACATTGTGGTACTGAAAACCATGCCCGGGCTGGCCTCTGCGGCCTGCTCCGCCATCGACGGCATGGAAATCCCCAACATGGTAGGCTCCCTGGCGGGGGACGACACCGCCATCCTCATCATGCGCACCAACGAGGATGCCGCCGAGCTGTGCAACGAGATCCACGCCATGCTGAAATAAACGGACAGGTGATCATATGCTCTCACTGCTCCACATTGAAAATATCGCGGTGATCCAGGCGGCGGACATCCAGTTCGACCAGGGGTTCAACGCCCTCACCGGCGAGACCGGCGCCGGCAAGTCCATCGTGGTGGACGCCATCGGGGCCATCATCGGGGAGCGCACCAGCCGGGACCTGATCCGCACCGGGGCCAAGTCCGCCCTGGTGAACGCGGTGTTCACCAACCTGCCCGATCTGGACTGGTTCCGGGAGAACGGGGTGGGCCCCGACGAGGAGGGCAGCCTGGTGATCCAGCGGGAAATCCAGCCCGACGGCAAAAATGTCTGCCGGCTCAACGGCCGGCTCATCACCGTATCCCAGCTGCGCCAGCTGGGACGGCAGCTGCTGAACATCCACGGCCAGCACGACGGCCAGCAACTGCTGGATCAGCGTTGCCACCTGGAGTACCTGGACGGATTTGGAGAGACCAGCCCTCTGCTGGACCACTTCCAGCGGGCCTTCCACCGGCTGGCCGCCCTTCGGCGGGAGATCGCCGCCCTCCAGATGGACGAGGCGGAAAAGGCCCGGCGGATCGACAGCCTGGAGTTCCAGATCGGAGAGCTGGAGCGGGCCGAGCTGCGGGCCGGGGAGGAGGAGGAGCTCACCGGCCGGCGCAACCTGCTGCGCAACGCCGGCAAGCTGATGGAGAGCGTGGAAGGGGCCCACCTGGCCCTCTCCGGCGACGAGGAGCGGGATGGGGCCGCCGCCCTGCTGGGGGAGGCGGAAAGCGCCCTCCACGCCGCCGGCCGGATCAGCGCCCGGGCCGCCGGGCTGCTGGAGAAGCTCACCGAGCTGCGGTGCGCCGCCGACGACATCGCCGAGCAGGTCCGGGATCTGCGGGAGGAATTTGACTTTGAGCCGGGGGAGCTGGACCAGATCGAGAGCCGGCTGGACGTGCTCCACCGTCTGAAAAAGAAATACGGCGGTACGGTGGAGGAAATGCTGGCCTATCTGAGCCGGTGCCGTCAGGAGCTGGACGAAATCCAGTTCTCCACCGACACCATCGCCCGGCTGGAGAAGGAAAAGACCCAGGCCCTGGCCGAGGCCCGGACGGCAGGGGAGGCCCTCAGCGCCGCCCGGCGGGAGGCCGCTCAGGCCCTCCAGAAGCGAATCCAGACCGAACTGGCCCAGCTGGATATGCCCAAGGTGCGGTTCCAGGTGGAGTTCCAGCCCAAGCAGGGGGAGGACGCCATGGACGAAACCGGCCTGGACGAGGTGCAGTTCCTCATGTCCGCCAACGTAGGAGAGGATCTGAAGCCCATTCAGAAGATCGCCTCCGGCGGCGAGCTGGCCCGCATCATGCTGGCCCTGAAAAACGTGCTGGCGGAGAACGACCACGTGGGCACCATGGTGTTCGACGAGGTGGACACCGGCGTGTCCGGCCGGGCCGCCCAGAAGGTGGCCGAAAAGCTGGCCGACGTGGCCCGGACCAAGCAGGTGCTGTGCGTCACCCATCTGCCCCAGCTGGCCGCCATGGCCCACGTCCACTTCTCGGTGGAGAAGGGGGAGCGGGACGGCCGCACCTATACCCAGGTGGAGCGGCTCACCCGGGACCGGCGGATGGAGGAGCTGGCCCGGCTCACCTCCGGGGAGCACATCACCGACGCCACCCTCAGCGCCGCCGGGGAGCTGCTGGACAATGCCGACCGCTATCATAAACTGCACAAAAGCTAGGTTTTGTTGAGTTGAAAAGAAACGTGCGTCGGGCCTGCGGATATGCCAAAGGATTCTATTATCGGACAGGCGGGCGGGGACAGAGCCCCGCCCCTACGGATGGGACGGAACCGGTGCTGCAACAGAAGGGCGGGCGATTGATAATCGCCCCTACAGATAAACCTGTGCCGTTTGTGTAGGGGCGGCCTGTGGCCGCCCGGCGCCCCTACGGAGATAATCGGAGCGTCTGCGGCCAGCCGGATGAGGGAGCGGATCGAGACCTGTTCCGGCCCGTCAGCCCCTGGTTGGGGATTTTACTTGACAAACCCCGAAAGATATCCTATAATCCAACACGATATGTTACTGCGATGACAGGGAGGAGTACCGGCCCCGTCCCGCCCAGAGAGCCCCCGGTTTGGTGAAAGGGGGAGGGGACAGGCCGGGAAATACGCCCTGGAGCAGCTGCCTGAACGGAAAGATCCCAGTAGGGCCAGCCGGGCGCGCCCGTTACAGCGCCGGGGTGTGTTCGCGCCCCATGAGGCCGTTTTTGTGAGAAAACGGCGAACCAGAGGTGGTACCGCGTGTCTGACGCCCTCTGTCCCAAGGGACAGGGGGCGTTTTTTCAAAGGCGGCGAGCCTGAGCTTACAGAGTCAACACAAAGGAGAAATGATCATGACCTGCTACGAAGAACTGAAGGCCCGGGGCCTCATTGCCCAGGTGACCAATGAGGAAGAGATCTCCAAGATGATTAACGAGGGGAAGGCCGTCTTTTACATCGGCTTTGACCCCACCGCCGACTCCCTCCACGTGGGCCACTTTATGGCCCTGTGCCTGATGAAGCGGCTGCAAATGGCGGGCAACCGGCCCATCGCCGTCATCGGCGGGGGCACCGGCATGGTGGGCGACCCCTCCGGCCGCTCCGACATGCGGCAGATGCTCACCCCCGAGATCATCCAGCACAACTGCGACTGCTTCAAAAAGCAGATGGAGCGGTTCATTGAGTTTGGCGAGGGCAAGGCCCAGATGGTGAACAACGCCGACTGGCTGATGAAGCTCAACTACGTGGAGCTGCTTCGGGAGGTGGGCGCCTGCTTCTCCGTGAACAACATGCTGCGGGCCGAGTGCTACAAGCAGCGGATGGAAAAGGGCCTCAGCTTCCTGGAGTTCAACTATATGATCATGCAGTCCTACGACTTCTACTACCTGTTCCAGCACTACGGCTGCAACATGCAGTTCGGCGGCGACGACCAGTGGTCCAACATGCTGGGAGGCACCGAGCTCATCCGCCGGAAGCTGGGCAAGGATGCCCACGCCATGACCATTACCCTGCTGCTCAACTCCGAGGGCAAGAAGATGGGCAAGACCCAGTCTGGGGCCGTGTGGCTGGACCCCGAAAAGACCAGCCCCTACGACTTCTACCAGTACTGGCGGAACGTGGGAGACGCCGACGTGCTCAAGTGCATTCGGATGCTCACCTTCCTGCCCCTGGAGCAGATCGACCAGATGGACGGCTGGGAGGGGGCCCAGCTCAACACCGCCAAGGAGATTCTGGCCTTTGAGCTGACCAAGCTGGTCCACGGCGAGGAGGAGGCCCACAAGGCGCAGGACGCCGCCCGGGCCCTGTTCTCCACCGGCGGGGACAAGAGCAACATGCCCTCCACCGCCCTGGCCGCCGCCGACCTGACCGACGGATCCATCGGCATCCTGGATCTGATGCTCAAGTGCGGCCTGGTGCCCTCCAAGAAGGAGGCCCGCCGGCTCATCGAGCAGGGCGGCGTGGAGCTGGACGGGGTGAAGGTGGCCGACGTGAACACCGCCGTCACCGCCCAGCAGCTCTCCGGCGAGGGCGTCACCATCAAGAAGGGCAAAAAGGTGTTCCACCGGGCCTCCCTCCAGGGCTGAACCTCCCGGCTGCCCGCCCTAACCGGTGGTTGCGGCGGGCGGGGGGCTATGGTACAATAGCACCAGACCGTATCCCAAAGGAGGAGTCTGCCTTGCCTGACAAAGAAGGGCCCGATCAGAAGAAAAAATGGTATGTGCTGGAGCGGGAGCATGTCTCCCTGCTGCTGGTGATCCTGCTTGGCATCCTGTTTTATGTGGGGCTCAACCACACTGAGGCCATCGCCGCCCGGGTGGACCGGTTCGTGGGGGTGCTGACCCCCTTTATCGCGGGCTTTTCTATCGCCTATCTGCTCAACACCCCCGTGGCCTTTTTTGAGCGGAAGTGCTTTTCCAATGTAAAATACCGCCGGGCCCTGTCCATCCTGGTGGTCTACCTGCTGGCCTTTGGGGTGGTGGCAATCCTGCTCAACCTCATCATCCCCCAGGTGGTCCAGAGCGTCACCGACCTGGCGGGGAATATGCAGACCTATCTCAAAGGGCTCAACCAGCTGGTCAACGACCTGACGGTGCAGTTCGGCCTGGACCCGGAGGGGGTCAACGACGTGCTGGGGGATGTGCAGAACATCGCCAGCAAGTTCAGCGCCTCCCTGGCCGACGCCCTGCCCCAGCTGCTGGACGTGGGCTACGCCGTGGGCACCGGGGTGATCTCCGGCATTACCGCCCTGATCTCCTCCATCTACATGCTGGCGGGGAAGGGGAAGCTGGTGCCTCAGCTGAAAAAGCTGATGTACGCCGCTCTGCCCAAGGGGCTGTCCGACCGGCTGCTGAAGATTTTGAGCCACGCCAACCAGGTATTTTTGGGCTTCATCAACGGAAAGATCATTGACTCGGCCATCATCGGGGTGATGTGCTTCGTCCTCTGCCTCATCCTGCGCCTGCCCTACCCCATGCTCATCAGCGTGACCATCGGAGTCACCAATGTCATCCCCTTTTTCGGCCCCATCATTGGCGCCATCCCCTGCTTTTTTATCCTGGTCATCGTGGACCCCTGGGCTTCCCTGCGGTTCTTCATCATGGTGATCGGTTTGCAGCAGTTCGACGGCAACATCCTGGGGCCCAAGATCCTGGGGGACAGCACCGGCCTGTCCGCCATCTGGGTGCTCATCTCCATCGTCACCTGCGGCGGCCTGTTCGGCTTCCCCGGCATGATCCTGGGCGTGCCCACCTTCGCAGTGCTGTATGCCCTGGTGCGGGAGTGGGTGAACAGCCGGCTCAAGGCCAAGCACCTGGACGTGAACGCCATCGCAGGCGCCCAGGAACCTACAGACAAAAATCCCTGATTGAAAACGCCTCCGTATGCGCTGTCATACGGAGGCGTTTTTTAGCGTGGGGAGTGGAAATCGGGCGGGCACGGTACGGTTTTGTCCGTAGGGGCGGATATCATCCGCCCCCACGTCCCGGGGTGGGGATCGTTCCCCCGGGCGGGTCTGGGACCCGCCCCTGCGCAGGCGGTACGGTGCTGAAACAAGGCCGCCGCGCAAAAAGCGCGGCGGCCTTGGGTTTACTCGGAAATGGTCTGTTGGACCAGCTGGGTCATGGAGTACAGGCCGGGAGCCTGGACGGTGGCCAGGAACCGGGCGGCGCTGACGGCGCCCGAGGCAAAGACCTCCCGGCTCATGGCGGAATGGCTGATCTGAATGACCTCATGGTCTCCGGCGAAGATCACGTCGTGCTCGCCCACGATGCCGCCTCCACGGACGGCGGAGATGCCGATCTCCTTCTTGTCCCGGGCCTTGCGGACGCTGTGGCGGTCGTACACATAGTCCGGCTGGTAGGGGAGGGCGGAGGCGGCGGCGTCAGCCAGCATGAGGGCAGTGCCGCTGGGGGCGTCCACCTTTTTATTGTGGTGCTTTTCCACGATCTCAATGTCGCAGCTCTCCCACAGGGCGGCGGCGGCCCGGCGCACCAGTTCCATCACCACATTGACTCCCAGGGACATATTGGCGGAGCGGAACAGGGGCACCTGTTTCGCCGCCTGGTCAATGGCCTCCAGCTGTTCCTGGGAGTAACCGGTGGTGGCCAGCACCGCCGGCACCTGCCTGCCGGTGCAGAACTCCAGCAGGGCAGAGAGGGCGGCAGGGGAGGAGAAGTCGATGAGGGCGTCGGCCGTGCCCTGGAACTGGGCGGGGGAGGAGTAGACGGGGAAGGTCCCGTCTCCGGTCCCCAGCAGGTCAAAGCCGGCCACAATCTCTACATCGGGCTGGGCGGCACAGATGGAAGCCACAGCCCGGCCCATCCGGCCGTTGCAGCCGGAGAGGATCAGCCTGAGCATAACACTTACTTCCTTTCCTGGATAGGATCTTTGGTGTCTCAGCCCTTGAGCAGGCCGATCTTGATCATAGACTGGCGCAGGATCTCCAGAGGGCCGTCGGTCATATCGCACAGGGGCAGGCGCAGGGAACCGATGTCGTACCCGGCCAGGTTCATGGCGGCCTTGATGGGGATGGGGTTGACCTCCAGGAAGAGGGAGTCGATAAAGTCCATGTACTTGAGCTGGAGGGCGGAGGCCTCGAAGAACTTGCCCTCCAGGCACAGGTGGGTGATCTGGATCATGATCTCGGGGGCGATGTTGGCCACCACCGAGATGACTCCCTTGGCGCCCAGGCTCATCATGGGCACCACCTGGTCGTCGTTGCCGGACCAGATGTAGAAGTCGTCGCCGCAGATGGCCCGGGTGTGAGCCAGCAGGGAGAAGTTGCCGCTGGCCTCCTTGACGCCGTTGATGTTGGGGTGCTGGGAGAGCACCTTGTAGGTCTCGGCGGTGAAGGACACGCCGGTCCGGGAGGGGACGTTGTACAGGATCACCGGCAGCTTGGTGCGGTCGGCGATATATTCGTAATGCTTGATGAGGCCGGTCTGGGACGCCTTGTTGTAGTAGGGGGTGACGTGCAGCAGGGCGTCGGCGCCGGAGTCCTCCGCGTGCTGGGACAGATAGACGGCGGCGGAGGTATCGTTGCTCCCCGCGCCGGCCACCACCTTGACCCGGCCATTCACCCGCTTGACGCAGTACTCCACCGCGGCGATGTGCTCCCGGATGGTGAGGGTGGAGCATTCGCCGGTGGTGCCGCAGACACAGATGGCGTCCAGGCCCCGCTCGATCTGCTCGTCGATGAGCTGACCGAACTTATCATAGTCAACGGCGCCGCTGTGGTCAAAAGGGGTGATGATAGCGGAACAGGCTCCGGTAAAAACAGGCTCTCTCATATAGGGTTACCTCCTTGAAATGTAGCCCTCCGCGCACAGAAGTTCGGCAAGAAGGACTGCGCCGCCCGCGGCGCCGCGAAGGGTGTTGTGGGACAGGCAGACGAACTTGTAGTCGTACTGCGTGTCGGGACGCAGGCGGCCGATACACACCGCCATGCCGTTTTCAGTCATCCGGTCCAGCTTGGTCTGGGGCCGGTCGGGCTCCTCAAAGTAGTGCAAAAACTGCTTGGGAGCGGAGGGCAGGGCCAGCTCCTGGGCGCGGCCCTGGAAATTTGCCCAGGTCTCTTTGATCTCTTCCATGGTGGGTTTGTTCTGGAAGCGCACGAACACAGCGGCCATATGGCCGTTGGACACGGGCACCCGCAGGCACTGGGCCGTGAGGGCGGGGGACTGGGCGTTGACGATGACCCCGTTCTCCACCTTGCCCCACAGCTTCAGGGGCTCCTGCTCGCTCTTTTCCTCCTCGCCGCCGATGTAGGGGATCACGTTGTCCACCATCTCGGGCCAGGTGTCAAAGGTCTTGCCCGCGCCGGAAATGGCCTGATAGGTGCAAACCAGCACCTGGTCCAGGCCGAAGCCGCGCAGGGGGTGCAGGGCGGGAACATAGCTCTGGAGGGAGCAGTTGGACTTGACGGCAATGAACCCGCGCTCCACCCCCAGTCGCTTTCGCTGGGCCTCGATGACCTTGATATGTTCGGGGTTGATCTCCGGCACCACCATGGGCACGTCGGGGGTCCAGCGGTGGGCGGAGTTGTTGGAGACCACGGGGCACTCGTGCTTGGCGTAGGCCTCTTCCAGGGCCTTGATCTCTTCCTTCTTCATATCCACGGCGGAAAAGACGAAATCCACCTGGCTGGCGATGGCCTCAATATCCTCCTCGGCATTGAACACCACCATGTTCTTGGCACACTCGGGCATGGGGGTCTCCAGGGCCCAGCGGGAGCCCACGGCCTGCTCATAGGTCTTGCCGGCGGAGCGGCTGCTGGCCGCGATGGCGGTGAGCTGGAACCAGGGGTGGTTCTCCAGCAGGGAGACAAAGCGCTGGCCCACCATACCGGTGCCGCCGATGACGCCTACCTTATATTTTTCCATGACGATACCTCCGTTGTTCCATTCCTATTCCAGCCACGGCCTGTCTCAGACCGGACCGGGGACAGCAAAAAAGAAAATCAGCAGTTTACAGAACTGCTGATTTTGTACTATAATGGCATGGGCGCAAAAGCCCCGCCACTAACTGACAAAAGCAGACAGCACTCCGCCGCGTTCGCGGCGACAGTCGCACGGATGTTCACCGGGCAACCAGGTCAACGCCCCGCCGGGAAGCGCCCCTTCGGCGGCTTCCCCTTTCCCACGGTTCGCCGGGCCCGGTCGCCCTCCCCGCGGTACTCTTGAACAGCCGCGCCTCTATCCTGCATCAATAATTTCGCTGTGTAGTTTGTGAAATTGTACCACAGATTTGGCGGAAGTGTCAACGAAAGCGAGTTGTAAAAATATACAAATGAAACGAAATATCATACGAAAAATTTTGCACATCGTCCTATGTGCCGCAGTGGCTGTTACCCTGTGGACCCCGCTGAGCGCCAGCGCGGCGGTGGCGCTGGACCCCACCATCAAGGTGGGCCTGTTCTACGGCAGCTCCGCCCTGCCGGGGGCCAACCTGCTCAACGACGTGGGCAGCGGTTACCGCCTGGGCTTCTACGACAGCAACCGCACCTTCCAGCAGCTGGCCTCCACCAGCGAGACGGCCATCTCCGTGGTCAAGACCCAGAACGTGTACTACGGTAAGGTGGGCAACTGGAGCGGCTATTACGACACCATCACCTCCAGCATCGCCGTGGGCTGCTGGCACATCCGCCTGCCGGGGAGCTATTCCTCTTACGACCAGGCCTACGCCGCCGCCTCGGCCTACTCCGGCGGTTTCGCCGCCTGGATCGACGGGGTGTGGCAGGCCCGGGTGGGGGCTTACCTGGACAAAACCTCCGCCCAGACTGCCCAGACCGCCCTGGGCCTGTCCGATACCACCCTGGTGGGCACCTCCAGCTACGGGGTGTCGGTAGTCAAGACGGGCACCAGCCAGATTCTCCTCCAGTTCGACAGCACCACCGGGAACTACTGCCTGGGAATCAAGCCCGGCGTCAACGACAGCGTCAAGACCGAAACCATCTTCCGGGGCTGCACCTACTACGGCGGCTTCCAGTACCAGCGGGTCAGCGGGGGCAATCTGACGGTGAGCAACGTCATCGGCCTGGAGGACTACGTCCAGGGGGTCATTGTCCGGGAGATGAGCTCCTCCTGGCCTCTGGAGGCCCTGAAGGCCCAGGCGGTGTGCGCCCGTACCTTCGCCTATCGCAGCTATTCCGCCAGCAAGCACAAGAGCCAGGGCTTTGACATCTGCAACTCCACCTGCTGCCAGGTGTACTACGGCATGGACGCCGTCACGGCCAGCTCCAGCAAGGCGGTAACCGAGACCTATGGGGAGTACGCCTGGTACAACGGCTCCCTCATCGAAGCGGTGTACTCCTCCCACGACGGGGGAGCCACCGAGAGCGCCGTCAACGTGTGGGGGAACAACGTGGCCTACCTCATCGGCAAAGCCGACCCCTACGAGGCGTCGGTGGCCAGCAAGATCTCCAACTACAACTGGACGGTGACCTACACCGCCCAGGAGCTCACCGACCTGCTCAACTCCAAGGGCTATGTGAACTCGGGCATCGTGGACTTCAGGGTCACCAAGACCAGCCCCACCGGCAACGCCATTGAGATCACCTTCACTGACTCCTCCGGCAAGACCTGGAGCAAGATCCGGGACGCCTGCCGGACCTTCCTCAACCTGCGCTCTATCAACTACACCGTTTCCAGCTCGGGGGGCTCCGGTACCGGCGGCTCCTATGTGGTGAACGGGGACGGCAGCCTGTCCACCCTGGACGGGGCCTACGCCATCAACGGCAGCGGCCAGACCGCCCAGCTGGGCAGCGAGGTGTACGTCATCGACGGCAGCGGCGCGGTGAGCCAGGCTCAGCCCTCTGGGGGCTCCTCCTCCGGTACCGGGAACCTGGTGTTTACCATCACCGGCTCCGGCTGGGGCCACAACGTGGGCATGAGTCAGTGGGGGGCCTACGCCATGGCCCAACAGGGGTATACTTACAAGGATATCCTGACCTTCTATTACACAGGAATTGAGGTGCGCAAGCCATAAAAACATCGGATTTCAACTTTGACCTGCCGGAGGAGCTGATCGCCCAGACCCCGCTGGAAAAGCGGGACTCCTCCCGGCTGCTGGTGCTGGACAAGCACACCGGCGCGCGGAAACACATGCACTTTTTCGATCTGCCCGGCCTGCTGCGGCCGGGGGACTGTCTGGTGCTCAACGACTCCCGGGTGCTGCCCGCCCGGCTCATCGGCCACCGGGAGCCCGGCGGCGGGGCGGTGGAGGTGCTGCTGCTCATCGACCGGGGGAACAAGACCTGGGAGTGCCTGGTGCGGCCCGGCCGGAAGTTGCGCCAGGGGGCCCGGGTGTCCTTCGGGGACGGGGCCCTCACCGCCCAGGTGACGGAAGTGCTGGAAGGGGGCAACCGGCTGGTCCGGTTCGAGTACGAGGGCATTTTTCTGGAAAAGCTGGAGCAGCTGGGCAAAATGCCCCTGCCCCCCTATATCAAGGCCGAGCTCCAGGACCCCGAGCGGTACCAGACGGTATACTCCCGGGAGGTGGGCTCCGCCGCCGCCCCCACCGCCGGGCTCCACTTCACCAAGGAGCTGCTGCGGCAGATCCAGGACATGGGGGTGCGACTGGCCTATGTGACCCTCCATGTGGGCCTGGGCACCTTCCGCCCGGTGAAGGAGGAGGACATCCTGGACCATGAGATGCACTCCGAATACTGCATGATCTCCGCTGAGACGGCGGAGACCATCAACCGCACCCGGGCGGAAGGAGGACGGATCATCTGCGTGGGCACCACTTCCTGCCGCACCATCGAGTCCTGGGCGGCGGAGGACGGCACCTTGAAGGAGAGCGCCGGGTGGACCAACATCTTCATCTACCCCGGCTACCGGTTCAAGGTGCTGGACTGCCTTATCACCAACTTCCACCTGCCCGAGTCCACCCTCATCATGCTGGTGTCCGCCCTGGCGGGCCGGGAACACATTCTGGCCGCCTATCAGGAGGCGGTGGAGCAGAAATACCGCTTTTTCTCCTTCGGAGACGCCATGTTCATCTGCTGACCGGAACGAGGCCGGGGCTGCATTGCAGTCCCGGCCTGTTTGCGTCTTGCGGAGATGGGCCCCGTCCCGTTATCCCGGCCGCCATGTATGGTGCCCCTACGGACAAAACGTACCGTCTGCGTAGGGGCGGGTCCCAGACCCGCCCGGCGTCCCGCAGGCAAAATCGGGCCGTCTGCCCCTCTCGTTTGCCCCTTCGCTTCAATCGCCGAGCCGTTCCAAAACCTCCACATTGCCTCTGAGCCGGGGATCGCCCGGGGAGAGCGCCAGGGCCTTTCTGGCTTCCTCCAGGGCCAACGCATTCCGGCCAGTGCGGAAAAAGGCCTGGCACCGCAGATCGTGGGGGAGGGGCCCCCAAGGCTCGGCCTCGCAGATATAGGTATCCGGTCGGACGGCGATGGCAAGGGCCCGGCCGGTGAAGTAGAGCACACCGTCCCAATCCTCCTGCCGGTAGCATAACAGGGCCATCTCCGTCCAGGGCTCCCGCAGGTGGGGGGCCTGGGCGATGGCCCGGAAAAACCAGTCCCGGGCCTGGTCCGGCTCCTCCTTTTGCAGATAAGCCCGGCCGATAAACCGCATGGAGGCCGCCCGCTCATCCGCCCAGACAGCGGAGGGGAGGGCCAGGTGCTTTTTTAAGGTGGCGATGCAGTCATCCCACCGCCGGTGGAACAGGTACTCCCGGCCCAGATAGTGGAGGTTGCGGTCGTCCTCCGGGGCCTCCCGCACCGACAGCTCCAGCAGGGGGAGGTACTGGCCCCGGGATTTGGCGGGGTCCGGATGGTGGTCCAGCTGCATCCCCGGCACGGTGACCATGGGCCCCGGCAGCCCAGGCCCCATCCACTCCAGGATTTCATGAACCGGGTGGACCCACCGGTAGCCCTGGCGGCGGTGGACCTTCTCGTACCAGAATACCACCCCCTCGCCGCCGTCGGGCCGAAAGGACCAGGTGTAGCGGTACCGGGCCTGGCCCGCCTCCGGGGTCCATGCCCGCTCCAGAGCGGCCCGCCAGCCGGGATGGAGCACCTCGTCCAGGTCGGTGCACACGCAGATATCGGCGTCCTCTGGCACCAGGGCCAGGGAGCGGTTGCGGGCCACGTCGAACCGCCAGGGAGATACCTGCTCCACGGTGACCACCGCCCCCCGGGCCCGCAGCTTTTCCACGGTGTTGTCGGTGGAGCCGGTGTCCAGCACATAGACCCCGTCGGCCTCGGACATGGAGTCCATCCACCGGTCCACAAATTGGCTTTCGTTCTTGCAGATGGCGTAGACACAGATCTTCATGGCTGACCTCCTGACAGAACCACCCGGCCCCTGAGGAGGCCGGGCGGTTTGGTTTAGCTGGGAATATCCCCCAGCCGGTAGATGGACATACCAATGGTACTGTAGAGATAATTGCCTCCGTCGCCCACCACCTGGAGGGTAGCCGGTGTGGAGGTTACCGCCACCGGAGTGCTGAAGGACAGGGCCGCCGTCTGGGCCGAGGTGTGGAAGATATACTGGGAAGTAGCTCCCGGTACCACCGAACCGTCCTGCTCCAGGGAGGCCCCCATGGTCTGGGGGAAATTGGCCCCGCTGGCGGGGGAGAAGCTGCCGTGGAAGGCCGCGGCGTACACCCCTGGGGTATTGATGGTAAAGGTAGGATCACCGGCGTTGTGGCTGATATCCGAACCGTAGGACAGTCCGTTCCGGTCGAACACCAGGGAATCACCGTCGGAGCCCGACTGGGCAGGGGTGGAATAGGCGGACAGCAGGGACAGAGGGGCGGGAGAGCCGGTGGCCCCCTGCGGGATGGTGAAGTCCAGAATAGCGTTCTGGGGGGTGCCCGAGTTGGTGACCTGAGCGTCGGTACCCGGATCGCCGGTGGTGACGGTACCCACCGCCAGAGTGGCCGCCGTCCCGGTGGGGCCGGTGGCCCCGTCCTCACCGTCCGTACCGGCAGGTCCGGTGGGGCCAGTGGCGCCGGTGGGCCCAGTAGGGCCGGTAGCACCCGTGGGGCCGGTAGGGCCAGTGGCTCCAGCGCCGGTGGGCCCGGTAGGGCCGGTAGCGCCGGTAGCACCCGTGGGGCCTGTCGGGCCGGTAACTCCGGTGGGGCCCGTGGGGCCGGTTGGGCCGGTCACGCCAGAGGGGCCGGTGGGCCCGGTCGCCCCCGTACGCCCGGTGGGCCCGGTGGGCCCAGTAGGACCGGTAGCACCCGTGGGGCCGGTAGGGCCAGTGGCTCCAGCGCCGGTGGGCCCGGTAGGGCCGGTAGCGCCGGTAGCACCCGTGGGGCCTGTCGGGCCG
>CASEOA010000059.1 GCA_949289455.1 uncultured Eubacteriales bacterium | reverse complement strand
GGGGAGGCCTTCATCTTCTCCAGCAGGCCGGCCTGGTCGAAGGAGGCGTCGTCCACAATGGAGATGTCCCCCACCCGGATGGTCAGGGGCACCTTGATAAAACACCCCTCCGCCAGTTGGGCGTGGGTCAGGTCACAGCAGCTGTCAACAATGATCTTGAAGCTCATGGCAAATATCCTCGCATATGATTTTAAAAACTACATATCAGAATGTAGCCATTGTATCACGGCAGGGGGAAAAAGTAAAGGGAAAAATGGGCATTCAGGCCCGTTTGGTGTCCTCAGCCCCAGGTGAATTTGTCGGGAGCCCCCACCAGGATGCGGGCGGAGCAGGGGGGCACCGGCATCCAGATCCGGCCGCCATCGTTGTTGAAGATGGCGTTGTCGTTGAGCACGTCCTGGAGCACCGGCTCATTGTGCTTGAACTCCACATGGACCTCCTCCGGCTCCAGATTGAGCACCACGTAGACCCGCTGGCTGTCGGTGGCCCGGCGGAACACCAGCTGCTGGTTCTTGATGAGCACGTTCTCGTACCCGCCCTCCTGGAGGGCGGGGAAGGCGGCCCGGATGGCGGCCAGCTTGGTCAGGTGGGCGCACAGGCTCTGGTCTTGCGCCTCCATCTCCTCCAGGTCCAGGCAGGGGCGCAGGGGGGCGTCGGAATATTTGGTGCGCTCCCCCTTGATGGCCCACTCGCTGCCGTAGTAGAGGGAGGGCACGCCGGGCATGGTGTACAGCAGGGTGTACAGGTTGTTGATGTGGTCCGGGTCCTTCAGCTTGGAGGCCAGCCGGTCCACGTCGTGGTTGTCGGCGAAATTGTACAGGGTGATGTTGCGATAAATCCCACCGGGGCCGCACTGGCGGTGGAGGGAGTGGGCGATCTCAAAGTAGTTCTTGTCGTTATGGGAGGACCACAGGCCCTTCCAGCACTCGTAGTTAGTGACCGAGTCCAGCATTTCCGGGTTGGCCCAACGGGCATAGTCCCCGTGGATGATCTCTCCCATGAGCCAGAAGTCGGGGTCTTTCCCCTTGACGAAGTTTTTCAGGGTGCGGAAGAAGTCAAAGTCCACGCAGTCGGCGGCGTCCAGCCGCAGGCCGTCGATGTGGAACTTGTCCATCCACATGGCTACCGCGTCCAGCAGATGCTGCACCACCTCAGGGTTGCGCAGGTTGAGCTTCACCAGCTCGTAGTGGCCCTGCCAGGCGGTGTACCAGAAGGGGTCCCCCATAGGGGAGGGGCCGCCGAAGTTCAGGTCGTGGAACCAGCCGCAGTAGGGGGAGGACTGGCCGTGCTCCTGCACGTCCCGGAAGGCCCAGAACCCCCGGCCCACGTGGTTGAACACCCCGTCCAGCACCACTCTGATGCCATTTTCGTGGAGGGCGTCGCACAGGGCGGCGAAAGAGTCGTTATCCCCAAGCCGCCGGTCAATCTGGAAGTAATCGGTGGTGTCATAGCCGTGCTTCACCGACTGGAATACAGGGCCCAGGTAGAGGGCGTTGACCCCCAGCTCCTTCAGGTGGGGAATCCAGTCCTTCAGCTTGTCCAGCCGGGGGACCGGGTCGCCGCCGGGGTTGTACTCCGGGGCGCCGCAGAACCCCAGGGGGTAGATGTGGTAGAACACGGACTGATTGACCCAATGACTCATGGCTGACTCCTCCAGTCTCAAATAGGTTGTGATGCTTCCTCTTCGTCCAGCTCACGCAGCAGCTTCTGATCCTCCTTGGAGGACAGGTCCAGCTTCTGGTACAGGTCGGGCCGCCGCTGGCGGGTGCGGAGAATGGATTGCTTGCGCCTCCACCGGGCGATGTTCTTGTGGTCGCCGGAGCGGAGGATGGGGGGGACCTTCCGGCCGTGCCACTCCTCGGGCCGGGAATACTGGGGGTACTCCAGCAGTCCATTCCAGTGGCTCTCGTTCTCAAAGCACTCGGGGTCGGACAGCACCCCGGGCACCAGCCGGGCTACCGCGTCGGCTACCACCATGGCGGCCAGCTCTCCGCCGGTGAGGACGAAATCCCCAATGGAGATCTCCTCGTCCACGCACTCCTCGATAAACCGCTCGTCGATGCCCTCGTAGTGGCCGCACACCAGGATCAGGTGGTCGTAGTCGTCCCGCAGCCGCCGGGCGTGGGCCTCGGTAAAGGTGACCCCGGCGGGGGAGAGGTAGATGGTGCGGCCCGGCCCATAGGTGTCCACGATGTGCTTCCAGCACTGGTAGAGGGGGTCGGCCTGCATCACCGCCCCCCGGCCGCCGCCGTAGGGGTAGTCGTCCACCTGCTTTTGCTTGTTCAGGGTGTAGTCCCGGATCTGGTGGGCCTCGATGCGGATAATGTCCCGCTCCTGGGCCCGGCCCAGGATGGACTCGTTCATCATATCCCCTACCGTCAGATCGAAGAGGGTCATAATGTCAATGCTATACATCGGTGCGCATCCCCTCAATGAGCCGGACTCGGAGATAGCCCGCCTCCACGTCGGTTTTCACCAGGAATTCGTCCACGGCGGGGATCATATACTCGTGCTCGCCCTTGACCACATACACCTCATGGGCGGGCGGGGTGAGCACGTCGGCCACCACGCCGATTTTCTCGCCGGTGGCGTCGTCGATGACCTCCAGGCCCATCAGGTCGGCGATGAAGTGGCGGCCGTCGGGCAGTTCCACCCCGGTTCGGTCGATGAACACCGTCTTGCCCTTGACGGCCATGGCGGCGTTTACGTCGCTGACTCCCTCCAGAAAGGCCAGCACGTTGCCCTTGTGGACCCGGGCGGAGCGGACCTTTACCGGCTTGCCGTCCAGATAGAGGGTGTCAAACTGGCAGAGGAATTCCGGAGAATCGCACCAGGGGACGATCTTGACCTCCCCTTGGATGCCGTGGGTGTTGACGATCTGGCCGGCCTCCAAATATTGCTGTTTCATAGGATGGACCTCCTGCGGAAAGGGGCCGCGATCTGACGCGGCCTTAAAAATAGCATATCACATTTTCCCTATGGCCGCCATATGGGACGGCCCAATTTCCATAAAAAAAGCGGCGGGGACTTCCCCCGCCGCTTTTTTAATCGACGATCTCGACGGAAACTCTGGTGCCCTTGCGCTGGGCCACGGAGCGCATCAGGGTGCGGATCTCCTTGGCAATGCGGCCCTGACGGCCGATCACCTTGCCCATGTCCTCGGGGGCCACCCGGAGCTCCAG
>CASEOA010000058.1 GCA_949289455.1 uncultured Eubacteriales bacterium | reverse complement strand
CCCCGCCGCTGACGCGGCGGGGCCATTTCGCAGCCTTATTTGTCCTCCAGAACCTGGAAGATATAGAATTTCAGATACAGGGACTGATCCGCCCCCCACAGCACCGGGTGGTCGGGGGCCTGGGTGCGGAACTCCACCTGCCGCAGGCGACGGCGGGCGTCCCGGGCAGCCTCGCCCACGGTCTTGGCGAACAGCTCGGGCGTCATAAAGTGGGAGCAGGTGCAGGTGGCCAGATAGCCCCCGTCCCGCACCAGTTTCATCCCCCGCAGGTTGATCTCCCGGTAGCCGGTCACCGCCTTTTTCACCGAGGCCCGGGACTTGGTGAAGGCAGGCGGGTCCAGGATCACCAGGTCAAATTTCTCCCCCTGCTTTTCCAGGGCGGGCAGCAAATCGAACACGTCGTGGCACTCAAACCGCACCCGGTCCTCCATGCCGTTGAGCTGGGCGTTCCGGGTGGCCTGATCCACCCCCAGCTGGGAGGCGTCCACCCCCAGCACCTCCCTGGCCCCGCCCTTGGCGGCGTTGAGGGCAAAGGCCCCGGTGTGGGTAAAGCAGTCCAGCACCCGACCCCCTTTGGCCAGGGGCTGGATGGCCAGCCGGTTGTACTTCTGATCCAGGAAGAAGCCGGTCTTTTGTCCCTCGGCCACGTCCACCTGGTAGCGCACCCCGTTTTCCACAATCTCCACCACCGGGTCGAAGGGGTCGGACAAGAAGCCCTTCACCCGCTCCATGCCCTCCTTCAGCCGCACCTTGGCGTCGCTGCGCTCGTAGATGCCCCGAATGGCGATGCCGTCCTCGGCTAAAATGTCCACCAGCAGCTCCAGAAGGGTGGATTTCAGCCTGTCGATGCCCAGGGCCAGGGACTCCACCACCAGCACGTCGGAAAACTTGTCCACCACCAGCCCGGGGAGGAAGTCGGCCTCCCCGAAAATCACACGGCAGGAGGAGGTGTCCACCGTGTCCTTCCGGTACTGCCAGGCCGCCCGCACCCGGCCCTCCAAAAAGGCCCGGTCGATGACGGCGTCCCCCTTCCGGGACAACGCCCGTACGGCGATGGTGGAGGCCCGGTTCAAGAAGCCCACCCCCAGGGGGTAGCCGTTGTAGTCCTGGATGGAGACGATGTCTCCATCGGCGGGGTCCCCCAGAATCTCACCGATCTCATTGTCGTAGATCCAGGGGCCGCCGGCCTTGAAGGAGCGGCCCTCGCCCCGCTTCAGGCGGATGGCTGCGTCTGTCATTTCCAATCTCCCCTTATACGCTGTGCTTCACCCGGTCGTGCTCTTCCGCCCGCTTGGCATTGTTGAATCGGTCCAGGGTGCCCACCAGGTAGCCGGTGATCCGGCGGATGCGCTCAAAGGACACGTCGTCCTCGGTGCGGCCGCAGCCGGGGCAGCGGTCCCCGATGATGCCGGAAAAGCCGCACACCGGGTCCCGGTCCACCGGGTGGTTGACGGAGCCGTAGCCGATGCCACTCTCCTTCATGCAGCGGATCACCTTCTCAAAGGCCTCCAGGTTGTCGCTGGGGTCCCCGTCCATCTCCACATAGCTGATGTGTCCGGCGTTGGTGAGGGCGTGGTAGGGCCCCTCGATCTGGATTTTCTCATAGGCGGAGATGGGATAGTACACCGGCACATGGAAGGAGTTGGTATAATATTCCCGGTCTGTGACCCCCTCGATCACCCCGAACCGGGCCTTGTCCAGCCGGACGAACCGGCCGGACAGCCCCTCGGCGGGGGTGGCCAGCAGGGAGAAGTTGAGCCCCCGCTTTTCGCTCTCGGCGTCCATCCGGGCCCGCATGTGGGAGATAATCTCCAGACCCAGTACCCGGGCCTTCTCGCTCTCCCCGTGGTGGGCTCCGATGAGGGACTTGAGGGTCTCGGCCAGGCCGATGAAGCCCACCGACAGGGTGCCGTGTTTCAGCACCTCCCGCACCTCGTCGTTCCAGTCCAGCTTGTCGCTGTCCAGCCACACCCCCTGGCCCATGAGGAAGGGGTAGTTGTACACATGCTTGCGGCACTGGATCTCAAACCGCTCCAGCAGCTGGGCCACGCACAGATCCATCATCCGGTCCAGGGACTCAAAGAAGGTGTTCACATCCCCCCGGGCCTTGATGGCCAGCCGGGGCAGGTTGATGGTGGTAAAGCTCAGGTTGCCCCGGCCGTTGCAGATCTCCCGGCTGGGGTCGTACACGTTGCCGATGACCCGGGTGCGGCAGCCCATGTAGGCAATCTCGGTCTCCGGGTGGCCGGGCTTGTAGTATTGCAGGTTGAAGGGGGCGTCGATGAAGGAGAAGTTGGGAAAGAGCCGCTTGGCGGAGCAGCGGATGGCCAGCTGGAACAGGTCATAGTTGGGCTCCCCGGGGTTGTAGTTGACCCCCTCCTTCACCCGGAAAATCTGGATGGGGAAAATGGGGGTCTCTCCGCCCCCCAGACCGGCCTCGGTGGCCAGCATCACGTTTTTCATCACCATTCGGCCCTCGGGAGAGGTATCCATGCCGTAGTTGATGGAGGAGAAGGGGGTCTGGGCCCCCGCCCGGGAGTGCATGGTGTTCAGGTTGTGGATCAGGGCCTCCATGGCCTGGTAGGTGGCCCGGTCGGTCTCCTTCACCGCCCGCTGCTGGGCGAACTTCTGGGCTTGCTCCAGCACCTGTTCGCCGTACCGGCCGGCCAGGGCCTCCCGCTCGGCGGCAAAATAGGCCTCGTCCCCCGCCAGGGTGGGGCACAAGCCGGTGTCGGCCTCCAGCCGGGCAATGAGGCCTTTCAGCTCCCCCTCCGGGTCCTCCGCCCCGGCCAGCAGCATGAGGGCCCGGGCCAGGTTCTGGCGGTACACCCGCTTAAAAGTCTTGCGGACGCCGTCGGCCATGCCGTAGTCGAAGTTGACCACACTCTGGCCGCCGTGCTGGTCGTTCTGGTTGGACTGGATGGCGATGCAGCACAGGGCGGCGTAGGAGGAGATGTCGTTGGGCTCCCGCAGGGCGCCGTGACCGGTGGAGAACCCTCCGGCAAACAGCTTTTGAATGTCGATCTGGCAGCAGGTGGTGGTGAGGGTGAGGAAGTCCAGGTCGTGGATGTGGATATCCCCCTCCCGGTGGGCCCGGGCGTGGTCGGGGTTGAGGACGAACATGTCGTAAAACTGCTTGGCCCCCTCGGAGCCAAACTTGAGCATGGACCCCATGGCGGTGTCTCCGTCGATGTTGGCGTTCTCCCGCTTGATGTCGGAGTCCTTGGCGGCGGAGAAGGTGATGTCCTCATAGGTTTTCATCAGCCGGGTGTTCATCTCCCGGGCCCGGCTGCGCTCCTCCCGGTAGAGGATGTAGGCCTTGGCGGTCTGGATGTAGCCGTTGTCCATGAGCACCCGCTCCACCAGATCCTGGATGTGCTCCACATCGGGCTGCTGCTCCCCCTCCACCTCCAGGATGGAGAGCACCTCGTCGGCCAGCCGCTTGGCCTCGGCCTCCTTCCCCGGCTTGTAGGTGGCCCGGAAAGCCTTGTCAATGGCCCCGGCGATCTTATCTTCATTGAACTGGGTCAGCCGCCCGTCCCGTTTTCTGATCTTGGTGAGTGTCATTTGCGCTCTGTTCCTTTCTCCGCAGGTGAAACGATTCCATTCCGTAATTATTCGGCACAATATATTGTGTATATCATCTTCGCACAACCACAATGATACCGTATCTTGACGGGCTCCGTCAAGGCGCAAAACAAAAAGCACGTCCCAAATTCGGAACATGCTTTTTGTCTGTTTCGCTGATTCCCAGGCCGGGGGCTTGACAGCCTTACAGCAGCACCAGGCCGTACTTCCGGGCCATATCCCGCAGGAAGTCCTCCTCCAGATCCACCGTGCCGTCCCAGAAGGCCCGTCCCTGGTAAAGCCGCAGGGCCTTTTCCAGCAGCTGGGGCACGTCGGACCAGAGGCAGAGGGCGTCCTTCACCACATACTGGTGCTCGGCAAAGATATCCAGGTCGTCCTCCTCCAGGATGGCGATTTTCAGAGCCCCCTGGGGGGACTCCTCTTCGGCCTCCAGGATGTCCTCCATCAGGTCGGGGGTGCACTCGATAGTCTCCCCCACATCCACGTCGGGGGTGATGAACCGGGCCTCCTTCTCGCTGGCGCAGGGGATCACGTCGGGGTCGTGCTCCACCGGGGGGAAGGCGGCAAAGTCCACCTGGGCCACCGCCCCGCTGACGGCGGCGATGTGGGAGGCGTCGGTACCGCAGCACCCGCCAAAAATCCGGGCCCCGGCGGCGGCCCAGGCGGGCGTCAAAGCCGCCAGCTCCTCCGGGGTACAGCGGGCCCCGGGCAGCCCGGCGGAGGGCTTGGCGATAAGGGGCACCACAGCGTAGGGAGTGAGTCGGGCCAGCTGCTCCGCCGTGTCCGCCGGGGCGGTGCAGTTCAGACCGAAGGCGGACACCCCCATGCCCTGCATGACGATGAGGGCGGCCAGCACGTCGGTGCCGGCGGGGGTGCGGCCCTCGTCGTCGCAGGTAAAGCACACCCACACCGGCTTGTCCGACACACTCTTGCAGGCCAGCACCGCGGCCCGGGCCTGGGCCATGTCGGTCATGGTCTCCAGGAAAAACAGGTCCACTCCAGCCCCGGCCAGGGCGGCGGCCTGCTCGGTGTACACCGCCACCATCTCCTCAAACCCGCTCTGCCCGAAGGGGGTCAGGGTCATCCCTGCGGGAGCCAGATCCCCGGCCACCAGCACCTCCGCCCCGGCGGCCTGCCGGGTGAGCTCCACCAGCCTGCGGTTGACCTCCGCCACCTGGCCCGCCAGGCCGTGGGCCTCCAGCCGGGCCCGGTTGGCCCCGAAGGTGGGGGCCAGCAACACCCGGCTGCCGGCGGCCACATAGCTCCGCTGGACCTCCAGCAGGGCCTGGGGGTGGTCCAGTACCCACTGCTCGGTACAGGCCCCGGCGGGCATGCCCAGCTCCATCAGCCGGGTGCCGGTGGCGCCGTCCATCACAAGGGGCAGGGTTATGGGAGTGCTGTCCATGGTCGATCATTTCCTCCTGAGCAGGCATATTTGCGGATTATTATATCACAACCGCCCTTACAAATGCAAGCCGGGCCCGCGAGACTGTCGAAAAAGACCTTACGGTCTTTTCCGACAAAAGGCTGCATGACGGATGGGCTTCGATTTCTTGCGAAAAAGTCACCCCATCCGTCATGAGAAGTGTCATTTCCGAGGCACATGTCCCCGGAAATGACTGATTTTATTTTATTCCGTCGCCTGCGGGCGACAGCTGCGCAGCCGTCGGCAGCTTTGCTGCCTTACGGATGCGGCGTACCCCTTGCGGGTAAACTCTGCGAGGCTTCCCATGCAAGGAAGTCTTTTGACAGACTACCGGGCTTACCCTTCGGTCTCACCGGCCCCCAAGGCCAGGAAGTCCCGGATGATCTCCTCCCCCACCGTCTTGCCCCGGGCAAAGTCCACATAGGGATTGTAGCAGGCCTCCAGCTGGTCGTGCATGGCCTTGGCCTGGGCCAGGGAGTCCACCGCTTCCTCCAGCAGGGCGGCGGTCACCTTCCCCGCAAACCGCAGCCGTCCCCGGTCCCGCCGCAGGGCCTCCCGGTCGGCCATGGCGTCCAGCCGCAGCCGCCGGTAGGGCCGGCGGGGCCAGCTCTGCCGGGGGTCCGTGGTGACAAAGGCCAGAGACAGGGCGGGGATGAGCAGGTGGGCCATCCGGTCGGGGAAGATGGGGTCGGGGCAGGCCACCACGTCGTATCCCGCCCCCATGGCCCCGGCAGCCAGAGCGGTAAGCATGGAGTGGGCCAGGCCGTAGGTGTCCACCAGTTCATACACCTTTTCGCACTGGGCTTCCACCGTCTCCCACTCGCACCGCACCCCCTGCCAGGTCACCGCCCCCAGGAAGCGCTGCACCGCCTTGCCCTCCTGGCCGCCGCCCTTCTTGCACTCCCGGGCCAGGATGCCCCGCACCCGCTTGGCCATTCTGGCCTCCAGGGCGGGGGTGAGCAGGGCCGCCCGGCCATCCTCCAGCAGCTGGGCCGCCGCCGTCAGGCAGCGGTAGGCCCGGTTGTAGCAGGCCTTATACCCCTTCATGCACCCTTTCAGCTCCCCGGCCACCTGCCGCAGCCCCGCCGGGTCGTAGCAGGCCCCCAGGTCCACATAGTGCTCCACCAGACCGGGGTACTTGGGCTCCACCACATGGGGAGCGGTGCCGTCCACCACCGCCGCTCCCAGGGCGGGCACCACCACCGCGTCCAGGGAGTCCGGGTCCCCGGAGCAGCGGATGTACTCCACCGTCAGCCCCACCGCCTCCATGGCGGCCCCCACCTGCTTCATCAGGGTGGACTTGCCGCAGCCGGGCCCCCCCTTCAAAATACGGATGTCCCGGGCCTTCTCCGGGTCGATGAGCTGGCTGTACAGGGAGTAAAATCCCGTGGGAGCGTTGGCCCCCAGGTAGTAACAAATTCTGGTTTCCGCCTCCATAAATGCCCCTCCAAGCGTTTGATTTTCACTCTCAGGCTATGCTGGAGGGCGGGAGGCGGTGCGCCTTTCACAGGCCGGTCTGATAAAAACACAGCAGTTCCTCCAGCAGCATGGAGGCCGCCGGGGACAGGGGGCTGGACCGGCGGTAGAGCAGGTAGAACTGCCGCTCCAGCAGGGGGCTGTCCGGGGAAAAGGCCAGAATCTTCCCCTCCTCCGCCGCCTCCCGGGCGGCACACCCCGACAGAATGGAGATGCCCAGGCCGTTTTTCACCCCCTGGAGGATGCTCTCGGTGCTCTCCAGCTGGGCGGCCAGGCAGAGGGTCTTGGGGTCCACCCCCACGCCCCGCAGGTACTGCTCCCCCTGCTTCCGGGTGCCGGAGCCCGGCTCCCGCACCAGGTAGGGGGCGGTTTTCAGCACCTCCACCGGCATCTCGCCCCCCAGGGCCCGGTACTCCGGGGTGTTGGGGGTGACGATCACCAGCCGCTCGGTGAAAAAGGGCACGCACAGCAGCCCCACCCGTTGGACGGGGGCCCCCACCAGCCCCAGCTCTGCCCCGTTTTCCGCCATCCACTGGGTGACCTGGCCGCTGTCCCCCTGGCGGATCTGGAAAAAGACCTGGGGATACCGCTGCCGCAGCAGGGGAAGCACCTGGGGCAGCAGGTACTGGGAGGGCACGGTGGAGGCGGCGATGGACAGGGTGCCCGAGATGGCGGAGGCGGAGGTGCGCACGTCCTGGGCCGCCCGCTGGCACAGGCCCAGAATCTCGGCGGCGTACCGGCTGAGCACCCGGCCGGGGGCGGTGAGCCGCAGCTCCTTGGTGGAGCGCACCACCAGCCGGGCGCCCAGCTCGTCCTCCAGGGCCGCCACATGGGCGCTGACGGTGGGCTGGGTGAGATAGAGGGCCTCCGCCGCCTTGGAAAAGCTGTGGAGCTGGGCCACCTGCAAAAAGATCTCCAACTGTTTCAGCTGCATGACTGACCTCCGATTGCTTTTTCTGTGAAAATGGGGTACACTGTGGATACCAACGTACAGGGGGTGATGAGATGCCGTATGAAAAGCTGCGCCTGACCGCCATGACCACGGCAGGTGGGTGAGGGGCCAAGATAGGACCGGGCGTCCTAAGGAATGTATTGGCCGGCCTGCCCAGGCCGGCGGACCCCAACCTGCTGGTGGGGTATGACTCCAGCGACGACGCCGCCGTGTACAAGGTGAGCGATGACGTAGCCATGATCCAGACGGTGGACTTCTTCCCTCCGGTGGTGGACGACCCCTACACCTTTGGGCAGATCGCCGCCACCAACGCCCTCTCCGACGTGTACGCCATGGGAGGCAAACCCACCCTGGCCATGAACCTGCTGGCCTTCCCCTCCTGCCTGCCCCTGGAGGCGGTGGGGGACATTCTGGCCGGCGGGGCCTCCAAGGTCACCGAGGCGGGGGCGATCATCGCCGGGGGCCACAGCATCGACGACCAGGAGCCCAAGTACGGCCTGTGCGTCACAGGGCTGGTCCACCCCGACCACATCCTCACCAACGCCGGGGCCAGGGAGGGGGACATCCTGGTGCTCACCAAGGCCCTGGGCACCGGCATTCTGTCCACCGCCGCCAAGGCGGAGCTGCTGGAGCAGGAGGACTATGACCGGATGGTGGCCCTGATGACCACCTTGAACAAGTACGCCGCCCAGGCCGCGGTGCCCCTCCATCCCAACGCCTGCACCGACGTCACCGGCTTCGGCCTGGTGGGCCATGTGAAGGAGATGGCGGAGGGCTGCGGCCATACCATCGAGCTGTGGGCGGACAAGGTGCCCATCGTGCCCACCGCCCTGGCCCTGGCCCGGGACGGCATCATCCCCGCCGGGGCCTACCGCAACATGGACTTCGCCCAGGACGACGTCTGTCAGGAGGACGGCATCCCCCAGGAGGTGGTGGACTGCATGTACGATCCCCAGACCGCCGGGGGGCTGCTGGTCAGCCTGCCGGAGTCCCAGGTGCCCGAACTCCTCCGCCGGATGGAGGGGGAAGGGGTGCCCGCCGTGCCGGTGGGCATGGTCCGCCCCAGAGGGGACAAGTGGGTCCACATCAAACCCTAGCATCAGAGGGTCCGCCGGGTTCCGGCGGGCCCTTTCTTATTTCACAGCATATCACACTTTATCGTTTTTTTCTATGAAGTTCATTGGAATTATGGAAAATTCGTATTTCAAATTTTTGCCCTGCCGGGCTATAATTTGAATAAGGAAGTTTTTTAGCTTCCCTAAAAATTTGTGTGAGGTGTTGTGTGTGTCTAAACTGAAACTGCACCTGCCGGTGATCCTGGCCGGTCTGGTGGTGGGCATCGCCTCGGTGGTGCTGGTTGCCCTGGGCAACCCGGTGAACATGGGCTTCTGCATCGCCTGCTTCCTGCGGGACATCGCCGGCGGCGTGGGGATGCATCGGGCGCCCATCGTCCAGTACATCCGGCCCGAGATCATCGGCCTGATCCTGGGCGCCATGATCATGGCCCTGGCGGGCAAGGAATTCAAGGTCCGGGGCGGCTCCTCCCCCATGACCCGGTTTGTGCTGGGCTTCTGCGTCATGGTGGGGGCCCTCATGTTCCTGGGCTGCCCCCTGCGGATGGTGATCCGCCTGGGCGGCGGCGACGGGAACGCCATCCTGGGCCTCATCGGCTTCATCATCGGCATCTTTGTGGGCACCCTCTTCCTGAAGGCTGGCTTCTCCCTGAAAAAGTCCCAGCCCCAGCCGGTGGCGGAGGGCCTGCTGATGCCCGCCGTCAACGTGGGCCTGCTTATCCTGGTGTGCGCCGCCCCCGCCTTTATCTTCTTCTCCACCGAGGGCCCCGGCTCCATGCGGGCTCCCATTGCCGCCGCCCTCATCGCCGGTCTGGTGGTGGGCGCCATCGCCCAGCGCAGCCGTCTGTGCATGGCCGGCGGCATCCGGGACGCCATGATGCTCAAGGATTTCCACCTGCTTATGGGCTTTGTGGCCATCTTCGTGGCCGTGCTGGTGGGCAACCTGATCGTGGGCTCCATGGGCATCAAGGGCGGCTTCAACCCCGGCTTTGCCGGTCAGGCCGTGGCCCACACCGACGGGCTGTGGAACCTGCTGGGCATGGTTCTGGTGGGCCTGGGCTCCGTGCTGCTGGGCGGCTGCCCCCTGCGGCAGCTCATCCTCTCCGGCAGCGGCAACAGCGACTCCTCCGTGGCCGTGCTGGGCATGGTGGTGGGCGCCGCCTTCTGCCACAACTTCGGCCTGGCCTCCTCCACCGACGGCCCCTCCTTCGCCGGTAAGGTGGCTGTCATCATCGGTCTGGTCCTGGTCTGCGCCATCGGCGCGGGCAACACCAAGAAAGCGTGAGGTGAACGGTATGAATCAAGTGGACGCCAGAGGCTACTCCTGCCCTGAGCCGGTGCTCATGACCAAGAAAGCCCTGAAAAACGGCACCCCCCTGGTGGTGCTGGTGGACAACGAGACCCCCCTTCAGAACGTGCGCCGGTTCGCCACCAACAACGGCTACCAGGTGACCTGGAAAGAGGTGGGGGAGGACTATGAGCTCACCATCACCAAGTAAGGAGCAGATCGCCACCTTCCACACCCACTTCGGGGCCCTCAGCTTCCACAAGCGGCTGAAAGCCTTGGGGGACGGGGCGGTGATGATGCCGGTGCCCCGGAAGCTGTCCGCCTCCTGCGGCACCTGCGTCAAGTTCTCCCTCCCCTTCGACCCGGCCTGGGCCGACGAAGACCTGGACAGCGTATACGCCGTCCAGGGGCAGGAGTTCCAGCTCCTGTTTCAAAACGAAGAGGCATAACAAACCCCGGCCCACCGTTGTTTCGGCGGGCCGGGGCCTTTTTAGTCCAGAGTCAGTCCGGCAAAGAAATCCCCGTATTCACCCCGGAAAATCTCCTTCAATGCCACCAGTTCGCTTACCTTAATGTTCATCCGGTTGGTCTCCAGCTTGGCATAGGTGCTTTTGGATATGCGCAGCCCCATGAGCTGGAGTCTGGCCACCGTCTGCTCCTGAGTCATGCCCGCCGCCTTCCGCAGCCGCTGTATATTGTTCCCGATATCCATGTCCGGCCTGATTTTTTGCATATCCCCACCCACAATTCGCAATAAAGAATTTGTGAGTTGAGTGTATCCATTTTTTATGCTACAATGTTTCGTAATGGCGAATTTTTGGGGTGATATGGATATGCTCAAATGGCCTATGTGGATACAGGTTGTGGTGGGTACGGCCGCTGTTTTCCTGTGCATCGTGCTGTCCTGGCTTGTGGAACCCTATTTAAGCGAACCCAGTCTGTTGATTTTTCTGCCCGGTGGGGCGCTTTTCATTTATCTCAATCCGGAGCTGATGCGGGGAAAATGGCCGCCTGACCCTTAACCGCAAAACCGCCCGGCAAGGGACTGCCTTGCCGGGCGGCTGCAATATTGCATTAGAAATCGGCGTTGCCCACGGTGCGGGGGTGGAGCTCCACGTCCCGGATGTTGGAGATGCCGGTGAGGTACATCACCATCCGCTCAAAGCCCAGGCCGAAGCCGGCGTGGCGGCAGGAGCCGTAGCGCCGCAGGTCACAGTACCACCAGTAGTCCTCCGGGTTCATGCCCAGCTCCCTGATGCGGCCCTCCAGCAGGTCCAGCCGCTCCTCACGCTGGGAGCCGCCGATGATCTCCCCGATGCCGGGCACCAGGCAGTCGGCGGCGGCCACGGTCTTGCCGTCGTCGTTGAGGCGCATATAGAAGGCCTTGATCTCCTTGGGGTAGTCGGTGACGAACACCGGGCGCTTGAAGATCTGCTCGGTGAGATACCGCTCATGCTCGGTCTGGAGGTCGCAGCCCCACTCCACCTTGTAGTCGAACTTGTCGTTGTTCTGCTTCAGCAGCTCCACCGCCTCGGTGTAGGTCACCCGGCCGAAGTCGGAGGAGGCCACATGCTCCAGCCGCTCCTTCAGGCCCTTGTCCACGAAGGAGGAGAAAAAGTTCATCTCGTCGGGGCACTTCTCCATGACGGTGTTGATGATATACTTGATCATGGCCTCGGCGGTGTCCATATAGTCGTTCAGGTCGGCAAAGGCCATCTCGGGCTCAATCATCCAGAACTCGGCGGCATGGCGCTGGGTGTTAGAGTTCTCCGCCCGGAAGGTGGGGCCGAAGGTGTACACGTTG
>CASEOA010000057.1 GCA_949289455.1 uncultured Eubacteriales bacterium | reverse complement strand
GTCCCCCACCGCCGGGGTGGGCGCCAGAGAGAGGTCCACGATGCCGAAGGGGGTGTCCAGCCGACGGCTGGCCTCCTGTGCCACCAGCTGGCCCATGCGGGTCACCCGGAAGGCGGTCTTTTTGATGGTCTCGGCCACCACGTCAAAGGGCTGGCCCTTCACGTCCTTCAAAGCGTGGTGGACCACGCCGGGGCCGGAGACCCCTACGTTGATGACGCAGTCCCCCTCGCCGGGGCCGTGGAAGGCGCCGGCCATGAAGGGGTTGTCCTCCACGGCGTTGCAGAACACCACCAGCTTGGCGCAGCCGAAGCCCCCCTGGGCGGCGGTGAGGGCGGCGGTCTCCTTGATGACCCGGCCCATGGTGCCCACGGCGTCCATGTTGATGCCCGCCCGGGTGGAGCCCACGTTCACCGAGGAACACACCAGCTCGGTGCGGGCCAGGGCCTCGGGGATGGAGTGGATGAGCTTCCGGTCGGCCTTGGTGGTGCCCTTCTGCACCAGGGCGGAGAATCCGCCGATGAAGTTGACCCCGGTGGCCTTGGCGGCGTTGTCCAGGGCCACGGCGTAAGGCACGTAGTTTTCCGCGTTGGAGGCCCCGGCCACCAGGGCGATGGGGGTCACCGAGATGCGCTTGTTGACGATGGGAATGCCAAACTCCCGCTCGATGGCCTCGCCGGTGGCCACCAGGCGCTCCGCACGGCGGCAGATCTTGTCATAAATCTTCCGGCAGGCCGTTCCGGCGTCGGCGTCGGCGCAGTCCAGCAGGGAGATACCCATGGTGATGGTGCGCACGTCCAGGTGCTGCTGGTCGATCATGTGGATGGTATCCAGAATTTCGTTGGTGTTAATCATGGCGGCTCACCCTCAAATCCGGTGCATGGCGTTGAAGATGTCCTCCCGCTGGGCCCGGATGGACAGGTCCCGGTCCTCGCCCTCCTGGGCCAGCAGGGCGGCCAGATCGGCGAAGGGCAGGTCACACTCGGCGGTGTCCACCAGCATGACCATGGTGAAGTAGTCCTGCAGGATGGTCTGGCTGATGTCCAGGATGTTGACGTTGTGCTGGGCCAGCAGGGTACACACGGTGGACATGATGCCCACCCGGTCCTTGCCCAGGACGGTGACGATGGCTCTCATTGTTCATTCTCCTTTTTATTTTGAAATGTACCCATTTCATCCAGGGTCAGGCTGAAAGCGGGGAGGAAGTGCTCCATAAAATAGTCCACCTCCGGCAGGTGGTAGCCCTCCAGGGCCTCCCGGGTCTGCCGGGCGGCCTGGCGGAACTCGGCGTTGCCCGCCTTCAGCTCCTCCAGGCATTTGATGTAGGCCGACAGCTTGTCCGCCCCTTTCACCAGGGCCCGCAGCTCCGGGTCATAGTCCTCCCGCAGCAGGGGGTCGAAGGCGGGACGCAGCGCCTCCGGCAGCATGGCCACCAGTTTTTGGGCGGAGAAGTCCTCCACCTTTTTATAGGCATCCCGGATGTCCGGGTCGTAGTACTTGATGGGGGTGGGCAGGTCGCCGGTGAGAATCTCGGGGGCGTCGTGGTACAGGGCGGCGGCGGCGGCCAGGCCGGGGTCGGCCTCTTTGCCGAACACGTCCCGCCGGATTACCGCCAGGGCGTGGGCCAGCACCGCCACCATGTGGGAGTGCTCCTGGATGTTTTCCTGGACCGTGTTGCGCATGAGGCCCCACCGCTGGATATACCGCATCCGGGACAGATAGGCAAAAAAGGGATGTTCCGACACGAAAAAAGCCCTCCCTTCAAAGTAAGTTATTTTATCATGGAGTTACCCGGTTGTAAACCTCTGCCCGGCAGAAAAAGGAGAGGCCGCCGCGGAGCCACGCGGCAGCCTCTCAGTGGGTTTATCCACATTACAGGAGGAAATGTGGATAAACCGGTGGAAATCGTGGAAAACTAGCCGGTATTGCCAGGGATCAATAGCCGTTGACCACCGCGTCCAGCACCTGGGCGGCCACCGAGCCTGCCACGTCGGCCCCCGAGCCGCCGTTCTCCACCAGCACCACAAAGGCGTAGGGTGCGTCCTCGTTGCGGAGGAACCCGGCGAACCAGGCGTGGGGGGCCTCGCCGCCCCCTACCTCAGCGGTACCGCTCTTGGCGCAGATGTCCATGTTGGGGAAGCGGCTGGCGCCGTAGGCGTCAATGACGTTGCGGGACATGATATCCGCCAGGGTGGCGGCGGTGGAGCTCTCGATGAGGGTGCCCGTTTTGCTGGTGAGCTGGGGCAGGGAGGGCAGGCCCAGAGGGGTCTCGGTTTTCAGGATGAGCCGGGGCACGGCGGTTTTGCCCCCCTGGGCCACCGCCCCCATGTACACCATGATGGCGCAGGGGTTGGCCAGGTCGTTGTACTGGCCCACGCCGGCCCAGCCCAGCTGGCCCCCCTGGGCGGAGAAGTCAAAGCTGCCGGCGGCGGATTTCAGGCCGCTCACCGAATAGTTGGAGGTAAGCCCCGCCTTTTCGGTGTAGGCCGCCAGGGTATCGCCCCCCAGCTCCACCGCCAGCTGGGCGAACACCCCGTTGCAGGAGGAGGCCAGGGCGTCGTAGATGTCCAGTTCCCCGTGGGCGTAGGGGCAGGTAATGGTCTCCCCCTCCACCACCGTGGAGCCGGTGCAGGTCCAGTGCCGGTCAAACAGGTCGGAGATGTGTTCAATGGCGGCGGTGAGGGTCACGGTCTTGAACACCGAGCCCGGGGGGAAGGTGCCCGACAGGAACCGGTTCAGGTAGACCCCTTCATAGGCCGGGTCGCTGTCCGGGTCCTCCGGCGGGTCCAGGGGATCATAGGTGGGGGAGGACACCATGCACAAAATCTCCCCTGTCTTGTAGTTGTACACCCCCACCGCCCCTTTCTTGCCCCCCAGGGCCTGATAGGCGATGTAGTTGTACCGGGCGTCGATGGTAAGGTAGAGGTCGTTGCCGTTGCCCAGGGGGGAGTAGGCCCCGGTGAACAGGTTGTACCCCGACAGCTGGCTGGCAAAGGCGGTAAGGGCGCCGGTGCCGATTTTGCCCTCCGCGTCCCCCACGGCGTGGAGGGTGGCCTTGCGGACGGTGGGATTTTCGTAGTAGTGGCGGGCGCCGGCCTCGTCGGCCCAGGTGAGCACGTCTCCGTCCCGGTCCAGCACCCGGCCGATGGACAGCTGGCCCAGGTTGTTGTACAGGTGACGGTTGGCGGCAAAGGAGGCCCACCGGCTGCCGTAGAGCACATAGCGGATCACATAAAAGCCCAGCCCCAGCACCAGGGCCCCCGCCAGGAGCAGGCAGAGGAGAGCCCGTTTTTCAATTTTCTTCATAGCCGTCCTCCCATTCCTCTGGGCGCTTCATAGCCAGCTGGGCGCTCTGCCGGTCCTCCTTCCGGGAGGGCAATCGGATGGCGAAGCTGGCGTTCTGCCGGGTGTCGGTGGCCTTCAGATAGGCCAGCAGTCCCCAGGAGGCCATCATGGCGGTGCCGCCGTTGGACACAAAGGGGAAGGTGACGCCGGTGAGGGGCAGAATATCCACCGCGCCGAACACGTTCAGACAGGTCTGGAACACCATCATGGAGGTGGCGGCGCAGGCGGCGATGATGTAGAAGGTGGACCGGCCCGCCCGGCTGGCCCGGACGGCGAACACCGCCAGGGTGACGATGGACAGCACCGCCAGAATGGCGATGATAAGCCCCCACTCCTCGCACAGCATGCCGAACACCAGGTCGGTGTCGGCGGCGGCCACGTTGTGGTGCCAGCCCTCCCCGGGGCCCACCCCCACCAGGCCGCCGGAGGCGGCGGCCGACATGGTGCGGGTCTGTTGGTAGCCGCTGCCCACCGAGGAATTCTGCCAGGCGTGGCCCCAGGAGGCAAAGCGGTTGAGGATATAGGGCTTCACCGACAGCATGGTGAGCACGGCGAACACCCCGCCGCCGCAGATGAGGGCCAGGGTGGTCCAGTCCCCCGAGCGGAGGTAGGCGATGACCAGGAAGGTGATAAAGAAGATGGCGGCGGTGCCGAAGTCGCTCATCAGGGCCAGACAGCCCAGGCACACGCCGGTGAGCACGATAAACAGCCCCAGGTTCCGTTTGTGGAAGAGCCGCTCCAGGGTGGCGGCGCCGGCGAAGATATAGCAGATCTTGGCGATCTCCGAGGGCTGCACCGACACCCCGGCGATGGTGAGCCAGTTGGCGGCGCCGTACTTGGTGCTGGTGATCCCCGCCAGGGCCAGCAGCAGGGTGAGGCCCAGCAGGCCGATGGCCGCCCCGGCCATGAGCCAGCGGATTTTCTGCACCCGGTCCAGCTGCCGCAGAAAGAGCCCCAGCACCAGGAAGAGGAGCAGCCCCAGCACCACGCAGAGGAATTGCTTGAACAGGGCGGCCGTATTGGAGGAACAGGTGATGGCCAGGGACAGGGTGGACAGGAAGAAGGCGATGGTCTCCATCTCAAACCCCACCCGGCGGGTGGCCCGCAGCACCAGGAAGTAGAGCCACATCATGCCGCACAGGCACAGGAAGGTGAAGGGGATCATGGGAGAGGCCTCCGGCCCTTCGCTGATGACCAGCTGGAGGGCGGTGAGCCCCTGGAAGATGGTGAGGAACACCAGCCCCAGCCAGGGGGACACGGGGCGGGACTGCCGGCGGCTCTGCCGCCGCTGGGCCTTTTCCTCCGGGGACAGGGGGAGAAGCACCGTCTCCACGCCCCCCAAAGCCACCACGTCCCCGTATTTCACCGGGGTGGCCCCCTCCACCGCCTTGCCGTTGACGGTGACGCCCCCCTTGGAGTCCAGGTCGTAGGCCATCCAGCTGTCGTCCTCCTGCCGGATGAGGGCGGCGTGCTGCCGGGAGACCACCGGGTAGTTGAGCACCACGTCGCAGCTGCTCCCCCGGCCCAGGATGTTCTCCCAGTGGGTGAGGGGCTGATTGGCCCCGTTGGGCAGAGTCAGGTAGGCCCACACCTCCGGCAGGCAGGGCACCGTCAGCAGGGAGCGGATGGTGCGGATGAGGATGAGCAGGGCCAGCACCGGGAACACAAAGCGCACAATGGAGGTATACCAGGCGCACAATAGCTGGTGTTCCGCCAGCCAGCCGGTGAGCAGCGCCATCATGTCCGCCCACCTCCTTCCATAACATGAGAAATCGCCGGGGACAGTCCCCGCTTTGCCCCCAGTATAGCACAACTTTACCCCGCGAAAAAGACGAAGAGGGAGTTTGGGGGCGGTATTTAAGGAATTCTTCACAACTTCCACAAGGTTTTCCCCAGCCCAGGGGCGGAATTGGGGAAAAAAGCCCCAGCCTGGGGCGGCTGGGGCTCAGGGTCAGTGCTGGGGGCCCTCCTCCAGCTCCCGCCTGCGGCGGGCCAGAATCCGGGGGAACCGCCAGACAAACAGGCAGCCGGTGGTGAGGGCGGCCAGCACATCGGCCACCGGCTCGGCCAGGAAGATGGCAAAGACCCGGTCGGAGAAGAAGGGGGGCAGCAGGTAGATCAGGGGGATGAGCAGGATGATCTTCCGCAGCAGGGCCAGAAAGAGGGAGATCTTGGCCTGGCCCAGAGCCACGAAGGTCTGCTGGCAGCCGGTTTGAATCCCCATCATGCACATGCCGGCGGCGTAGATGCGCAGGGAGCGGACGGCGATGGCAACCAGCTCCGGCTTGTCGTTGAACAGGGCCACAAAGGCCCCGGGGAAGAGCTCCAGCAGCGCCCACGCCGTACAGCTGAAAACCAGGGTACACGTCAGCAGAAGCCGGAAAGCCTTTTTCACCCGATCCAGGTAGCCCGCCCCATAGTTGAAGCCGATGATGGGCTGGGCCCCCTGGGCCAGCCCCTGGAGCAGCAGGAAGAACACCTGCATCACCGAGGAGCAGATGGTCATGGCCCCTACGGCGGGGTCCCCGCCGGCGGCTTTCAGGGAGGTGTTGAAGGCGATGTTCACCAGGCTTTCGGTGGACTGCATGATGAAGGGGGACACCCCCAGGGCCAGCACTGGGGCCAGTACCGTGGGGCTCAGGCGGAAGTACCGCCGCTGGAGCCGCAGCCTGGTGCGTTTGCCGGTGAGGAAGCGGAGCACCCACACCGCCGACACCCCCTGGGCGGTGATGGTGGCCAGAGCGGCCCCCCGCACCCCCATGCCCAGGCCGAAGATGAAGATGGGGTCCAGGATGATGTTGACGGCGGCCCCGATAAGCACCGTGGCCATGGAGGTGGTGGAAAAGCCCTGGGAGGTAATGAAAAAGTTGAGCCCCAGGGAGATCTCCACAAAAATGGTGCCCCACAGGTAGATGGTGAGATAGTCGCTGGCGTAGCCGATGGTGTTTTCGGTGGCGCCGAAGAGGTAGAGCATGGGCTCCTTTACTGCCAGAAAGCCCGCCGTGGCCAGTACCGACAGGAGAATCAGCAGGACGGTACAGCTGCCCAGGATGGCGTTGGCCTGGTCCTCCTGGCCCTCCCCCATGCGCACCACCGCCCGGGAACCGCCTCCCATGCCCACCAGGGCGGAGATGGCGGAGACGAACATGAGCACCGGGAAGCACACTCCCAGGCCGGTGAGGGCCAGATCGCCCACCCCTTCAATGTGGCCGATGTACATCCGGTCCACGATGTTGTACAGGGCGTTTACCAGCTGGGCCATCACCGCCGGCAGGGCCAGCCGCAGCAGCAGCTTGCCCATAGGGTCCCGGCCCAGGTCATTTTCCCGTTTCGCCACGGTCATTGCGCCTCGTCTTTCTCCAGAAAATAGGTGGCCTCCATGTCCGCCACGCTGAGGGCGAAGGCCAGGGGGTACTGCTGGAGGGCCTGACCCACCAGCCGCTTGTCCTCCTCCCCCGAGAAGCCCATGTGCCAGCGGATGGCCATGGCCTCCTCCCGGGTCAGCCGCAAAAAGCCGGAGAGGATGTACACGCTCTTCTCTCCGTGGCCGTAGGGCAGGCTGTCCTCATAGTAGAAGGTGGGTACCGCCTTCCACTTGCCGTCGGGGCCCTTCACGTTGCGGGTGCCCCCCTTGTAGCAGCCGATTTTGCACACGTCGTGGAGCAGGGACACCAGGGCCACGCTCTCGGCGCTGTAGTCCAGGCCGTACAGCTCCCGCACCCGCTCCCGCTCCAGGTAAGCCTCCAGGCAGCGGTATACGTTGACGCTGTGCTCGCACAGCCCTCCGGCGTAGGAGCCGTGGAACCGGGCGGAGGCGGGGGCGGTGAAGAAGTCGCTTTTGTGCTCCAGGTAGTCCAGCAGGGCGTCGGCCCCATCCCGGTGGATGTTGTCCCGGAAAATCTGGAGGAAGGTCTCTTTGCAGTCCATGGCAATACTCCTTTTTGATTGAGTCGATAACAATCAGTATAGCACAGCCGGAACAAAAAAACCACCCCGGCACCTCCCCTCCCGTCTCCCGCATAGGATGGACGGAACAGGAGGTGCCCTATGGAGTGGCTTTCCATGCTGGCGGCGGCGGGCCTGTTTGCCGCCGCCTGTAATATTGATACGGTGATCCTGGCCATGGGCTGGGCGGTGCGGGGGGTGCGGCCCTCTTTCGGCCACACCCTGGTCATCGCCGGGCTCACCACCCTCATCACCTGGCTGTCCCTGGTGCTGGGCCGGGGGGCGGCTGCCCGGATGGGCGCCGCCTTTGCCGGAGCCCTGGGGGGGCTGGTGCTGGCGGGGATCGGGCTGTGGTTTGTGCTGGACTGGCTGCGCAGCCTGGGGGCTCCCCCGGCTCAGGAGGCCCCGGAGGAGGGGGGCGGGCTGGTGGGCTGTGTGGCCCTGGCCGCCGCCCTGGCGGTGAATAACGCCGGTGTGGGGGTGGCCGCCGGCGCCGCCGGCGTGGGGGCGGGATGGGCCGCCCTGGCCAATTTCCTGCTGACCCTGGCCGCCCTCCCTCTGGGCCGGGCCCTGGGGGACCGGGTGGCCGGCCGACTGCTGGGCCGGTACGCCCTCCCCCTGTCCGGCCTGCTGCTGGTGGCCCTGGGGGTGTGGCAGGTCATGGGAGGACAGGGGTGAGAGTGAAGAGAGAAGATATCGTACGGGCGGCCCTTTTGGCCGCCCGATGTTGACCTTACCCCCGCAGGGGGGAAGGTGGCCCGAAGGGACGGATGAGGGGGCGTCCCGTTCATCTCCCGGCGACGTCGGGCGGGGACAGAGCCCCGCCCCTACGGATCATAACGTACCGGGGTGGTGGATGTTTGGGTGGGCGGATGCCCACATCCGCCCGCCGTACCGTTGCCTGCCCCTCCGCCCATGAAAAAACCCACGCCCTTTTGGACGTGGGTTTTTGTCAGCTTATTTCCGGCCGCCCCGGCGGGAGCTGCGGCGCTCCGCCTGACGCAGCTCGGAGAGCTTGCTGTCGGAGGAGGCCATAAACTGCTTGAGCCGGTCCTCAAAGGTGGTGGGCTCAGCGGGGGCGGGCTTGCCCCGGAAACCGCCGTTGAAGCCGCCGGGCCGTCCGCCGGAGCGGCCCTGGCCGCCGTGGTTGGCGGGGCGGGGGGGAGGATCCATAGCCTTTTTAATGGAGAGGTTGATCCGGCCGTTCTCGTCGATGCCGATGACTTTGACCTTGACCTCCTGGCCCTCCTTCAGATGATCCTTCACATCGTTTACGTAGGAATAGGCGATCTCAGAGATGTGCACCAGCCCCGACTTGCCCTCCGGCAGCGAGACGAATGCCCCGAACTTCGTAATGCCCGTGACCTTTCCTTCCACAATCGTACCAACACCAAACTCCATGTGCCTGCTAGATCCTCTCTTCTTTCAAAATTCAATCGGTGAACCGGAACACATACTCGCCGGGCTCCACCAGGCCCAGCTTATCCCGGGCCAGGTCTGCCTGCCGGTCAGGGTCGCCGCTGTTTTCCACGGCGTCGGCCAGATCGGCGTTGACCTGCTTCTGCTCCTCCACCTGCCGCTGGGCTTCGGCCAAGTCGGCCTGGGCGGTGCTCAGCTGACTGCGCATCCCCAGCAGGCCGGTGGCTGCCGCCACCAGCAGGGCCAGAATGACCACTTTGGTCAGAAGGGACGCTCGCTTGATTTTCATGGGTAACTCCTTCCCTTCCTGGTGCATGGGCTTCCTGACGGTCTGTGTCCGGACCTCCGGATATTGGCTTTATTTTAAACCACTTTGCTCCATAATGGAAGGGCTTTTTTGCGGATTTTACGATTTTTTTTAACAGCTTTCCCAGCACCACAACCGGTAGTGTAACAATGTGCCAAAGGACCCCCACAAAATCCGCCGCCCGATTGGTCAACCATAATACACCCCGGCTCAGGGCGGCGAAATAGCAGCCCCCGCCCACCAGGGCGCCCAGCAGCAGATAGATCCGCACCTCTCCCCTGCCGGCGGCGGTGGTGTATAAAAAGAGGGCTACCGTCACCACCAGCCAGTAGGCCAGGTCCAACACGCCGCCGATGAGGGGCAGGGGGAGCCGGGCCCGGAGCACCCGCAGCAGGTCGTACAAAACCCCCGCCGCCGCCCCAAAGGCCACCGCCCCCGCCAGAAAGATGGCCTGCTCGGCCACGGTAAAGCCCATCTCAGCGGAACAGCCGGGCGAAAAGCCCGCCGCCTCCCGCCCGCCGGTCATCCTCGTAGGTGAGGGAGTCGATGTCCCCCTCCACCTTCAGATCCCCGCCGTCCAGGCTCAGCTTCTCGATGTGGAGATTCTCCCCCCGGATCACCAGGGCCCCCCGGAGGGTGACCATGACGATGGTGTTCTCGTCAAAGCTCTCCACCTCCTCCACCCCGGACACCGACAGGCGCTGCCGGTCCTCCAGAATGATGTGGTGGCTTCCCTCCGGCCGTCCCCGCTCGTTTTCATAGGGCATGGTGCGCCCCTCCTTCCCACAGCAGCTTACCTATCTATATGGGATCGGGGGCGGGGATATGAAAAAAGCGCCGCCAGGGCGGCGCTTCTCAGCGGGACAGGACGGAGGAGAGGGCGGGGGCCACCCGGCGGCTGAGCGCCAGGGCCAAAGCCAGCTTCACCCCGTCCGGCAGGAGGAAGGGAAATACGCAGGTCCACAGCACCGCCGTCAGCTCCGCCGGGCCCCGGGCGGCGGTGTAGAGATAGAGGTACCAGGCGGTGCCGAAGGCGTAGCACGCCGCCAGCCCCGCCAGGCCGGACAGGACGAATACCACGGGGCTCCGGCCCAGCAGGGTTTCCGCCCCCCACATCACCAGGGCAATGAGGAGAAAACCCAGCAGATATCCCCCGGTGAGCCCGGCAAAGGCCCCCAGTCCCCCGGAAAACCCGGCAAATACCGGCAGGCCAACCGCCCCCAGAAGCAGGTACACCCCTACCGCCAGGGAGGCCAGCTTTCCCCCCAACACCCCCGCCGCCAGGAACACGGCAAAGGTCTGTAGGGTGAAAGGCACCACCGTGGGCACCGTAATCCAGGAACAAACCGCCATCAGGGCCGCCATCATGGCGGCAAAGGCCAAATGTTTGGCTTTCATGTCCATCCTCCTATCGTAAACTTGATGACGATTATAGTTTACAATACGGAAAATGTCAACCTGAATTTGAAAATGGTTGACAAAAAATTTCCCCGCCGTTACAATAGCCCTGACAGGGGCCGGACAGGAACCGGCCCCACCCATCACAGAGGCGGGGGCACCCCCGTCCGGCGGAAAGGATGACTGGAATGCTGCGGGATGAAGTGCTGGCCCTGCTGAAGGCCCAGGGGGGCGCCCCCCTGTCGGGGGAGGCCATGAGCCAGAGGCTGGGGGTAAGCCGGGCGGCGGTGTGGAAGGCCATGGAGGCCCTGCGGCAGGAGGGGTATCAGATCTCTTCCGCCCCCCGCCGGGGGTATCTGCTCCAGGATTCCCCCGACCTGCTCTCCCCCGGGGAGCTGATGGACCCGGCCCGGCGGGTGGGGGCCGATCTGGTGTGCCTGGACACGGTGGACTCCACCAACAACGAGGTCAAGCGCCGGGCGGCGGGGGAGGTGCCCGCCGGACTGGCGGTGGTGGCCGCCCAGCAGACCGGGGGCCGGGGCCGCCGGGGGCGGAGTTTTATTTCCCCGCCGGGGGGGCTGTATTTATCCGCCCTCCTCCAGCCGGACTGTCCCCTGGAGCAGGTCAGCGCCCTCACCGCCTGGTCGGCGGTGGCGGTGTGCGACGCCATTGAGGCCCTGTGCGGGGTGCGGCCCGGCATCAAGTGGCCCAACGACGTGATCCTGGAGGGGCGGAAGGTGTGCGGCATCCTCACCGAGCTGGACCTGGAGGGGGAGACCGCCGCCCTGCGATATGTGGTGGTGGGCATCGGGGTGAACCTGACCCAGACCGAGGCGGACTTTGGCCCGGAGGTGGCCCCGGTGGCCATCTCCCTGGCCCAGGCGTTGGGGAAAGCCCCCCGGCGGGCGGAGATGGCCTCCGCCCTGCTGGACGCCCTGGACCGGCTTGGCCGGGATTTTCCCGGGCAGTGGGAGACCTGGTTGGAGCGCTACCGGCAGGATTGCCTCACCATCGGCAGCCAGGTGCAGGTGATCCGTGGGAGGGACACCCGCCTGGGCCGGGCGGTGGCGGTGGACGACCAGTTCGCCCTGGTGGTGGAGTGGGAGGACGGCAGCCGGGAGGCGGTGTCCTCCGGAGAGGTCTCCGTCCGGGGCCTGCTGGGATATATTTGAGGGAGATAGAAGATAGGAGATATCCTATCTGACAGCGTATCCGTAGGGGCGCACAGTGCGTGCCCGCTGACCTTCCCCCCACCGGGGGGAAGATGCCCCGAAGGGGCGGATGAGGGGGCGGACCGGAAGCTGCCCCGTCTCGTTTTCCAAAAATAAAAACGCCCCGAAAGGGGCGTTTTTTGCGTTTCTCAATAGAGCTTGTCCAAAATATCCACGATCTGGGCCACACAGCCCTCCTCGCAGGAGCACAGAATCCGGGCCCCCCAGTCCTTGACGGCCTGGGCGCAGTTGGAGGGGGCGAAGGGGATGGCGGAGATGGCAAGCATGGGGATGTCGTTCTGATTGTCCCCCACGCAGTACACCTGTTTGGGGTCAATGCCCAGATAGTTCACCAGGTAGGCCACCATGCCCCCCTTGTTGCTCCCCTTCCGGGTGAGCTCCAGCAGGACGGCGTTGGAGAAGATGACCTCGTAGTGCTCCGCCCACCGGTCCAGCATATACCGCTGGGTCTCCAGCAGCACCTCGTTGCGCTGCTGGAGGATGACCTTGCTCCAGGGCAGGGGCATGTCCCGGATGGGCGCCTCCTGGGCGTCGGCCCCCGCCCGGGCCAGGTGCTGCCGGGTCACCGAGTTGGGCTGGTAGACGTAGATGTCGTCGTTGTGGTAGGCCTCAAAGCCGATTTGGGGGATATCCCGGGCCACCTGGAGGAGATCCTCCTGAACCCGGTTGGGCAGGAAGGTCTCGTATACCATCCGGTCAGCGGCAAAGTCGTACAAGGCGGAGCCGTTGGACAGCACCACCGGGGCGTTGATGGGGGCGCTGCGGGCGTGGGGGGCGAAGGTGGGGTGGGCCCGGCCGGTGGCAATGGTGAAGATGCCCCCCTCCCGGGTGAAGTAGTCCAGGGCGGTGAGGTTGGCGGGGGCAATGCGCATATTCTGCCCATACAGGGTGTCGTCAAAGTCGCTGGCCAACAGGACGCCGTCAAATTTGCCCATGGGAGGGCCCTCCTTTCCCGCCCGGCGGGGCGTTTGTGTTCAGTTTGAACGGAGCTTGTGCAGAGTTTGGGTAAACCAGTCCGGCAGAGGGCACTCCAGGGTAAGGCGCTGGCCGGTGCGGGGGTGGGTGAAGGACAGCCGCCGGGCGTGGAGGCACTGGCCCGCCAGTCCCGGCACCGGCTTTTTCGACCCGTACACGATATCCCCCAGCAGGGGGTGGCCCAGGTAGGCCATGTGCACCCGGATCTGGTGGGTGCGGCCGGTCTCCAGCCGGCACTGGATGTGGGTGTGGCCGGTGAGCCGTTCCAGTACCGTCCAGTGGGTCACCGCCGGCCGGCCCTGGAGCTTGTTCACTGCCATTTTCTTCCGGTCGGTGGGGTGGCGGAAGATGGGGGCATTCACCGTGCCGCCGTCCTCCTTCAGTGTGCCCACGCACACCGCCTCATACTCCCGGTAGAGGGAGTGGTCCTGGAGCTGTTCCGCCAGGGCCAGGTGGGCGAAGTCGTTTTTCGCCGCGATGATCAGGCCGGAGGTGTCCCGGTCGATGCGGTGGACAATGCCCGGCCGCAGGGTTCCGTTGATTCCGGAAAGTGAATTTTTACAGTGATATAACAATGCGTTGACCAAAGTGCCGTCAGGATGGCCGGGGGCGGGGTGGACCACCATGCCCACCGGCTTGTTGATGACGATGACATCCCCGTCCTCGTACACCACGTCCAGGGGGATGTCCTGGGGGAGCACGTCCAGAGGGGTGGGGTCGGGGAGGGCCAGCACCAGCTCATCCCCCGGGGCGGTCTTGTAGTTCTTCTTCACCGGCAGGCCGCCTTTGGTCACCGCCCCCTCCTCCAGCAGTTTCTGGGCCGCCGAGCGGGTGAGCTCCGGCAGCATCCGGGCCAGAAACTGGTCGGCCCGCTCCCCCGCCCGGTCGGCGGTGAGGTGGAGGGGGGTCATGGGTTGCCCTCCTTCTCCTGGAAGAACAGGAAGTAGACGCAGAAGGCGATCCCCCCGCAGACGATGCAGATATCGGCCACGTTGAAGATGGGGAAGTTCATAAACAGGGTCTGGAACATGTCGGTGACGTAGCCCAGAAAGACCCGGTCGATGAGGTTGCCCACCGCCCCGGCCAGCACCAGCGCCAGGGAGACCATGGCGAAGGGGTGGGGGAACACTCGCTTCAGCAGCAGCACCAGCAGCAGTATGGAGGCCGCCGCTGACACCAGGGCTAAAATCCAGGTGTGCTCGGTGAGGATGGAAAAAGCCGCCCCGGTGTTCTTCCAAAAGGTAAGCTGGAGCACATGGGGCAGAAAGGGGACGCTGCCGCCCTCGGGGATGTTGAGCCGCACCAGCACCTTGACCAGCTGGTCCAGTCCCACCAGGACGGCGGCGAGAATGACGTAGAGCATAGGATAGGGCTCCTTTTTCACATAGTCCCCTTTATTCTACCACGGCCCGGTCCGTTGGGCAAGCCCCGGGGGGTTAATCCTCCCCGGGGATGGGGATCTCCCCGTGTTCTTTCTCGTATTGCTCCAGATAGGACTCCACGGCAATGCACAGCTGCATGTTGATGGAGCGCCTGCCCTCTTTGGCAAGAACGCGAATTTTATCCATGTGCGGTTTTTCCAGACGCAGTGGGTATGGGTTGGACTGAACAGACATTAACCGTCACTCCTAATGACTCTAATAGATGCTTCCATCATATCTTGTGTCAATTACTCGCACAATAGTTCTAATAGATACAAAAAGATATTGACTATCTGTATCTAAATGATATGATATAGATACAAAAGGAGTGGATGGTATGGCACAAAAACAGAACACCCGCACCATTTCCATTCAGGTTTCCCCGGAAATAAAAGAAAAATCCGCCTGGTTGGCCAGGCAGTCCTGCCGCAGCCTGTCCGCCTATGTGCGGCAGCTGCTGGTGGTACAAATCCGAAGTTTTGAGGGAGAAAACGGCCCCATTCCAAAGGAGAAACCCGACGTGAAGCGCCCGTAGGGGCGACCTGTGGTCGCCCGGCGTACCGTTGTCCGCCCCGTAACGTCGGCCGCCATGTATGGCGGCCCTACGGTTGGGATCGGGCCGTTTGCGAAACCCGGCCACCCAGGCGGGGACAGAGCCCCGCCCCTACGGATTTAACGCAACGGGGCGGTGGACGGATCGGGCGGGCGATTGATAATCGCCCCTACAAATTTCGACGTAACGTGGCGGAGGTATGGGCGGGCAAACCCGCAACGCTTGCGTAGGGGCCGGCGTCCCCGACGGCCCGCCGTGACGTTGACCACCCCGTAACGGCGGGCGGGGACAGAGCCCCGCCCCTACG
>CASEOA010000056.1 GCA_949289455.1 uncultured Eubacteriales bacterium | reverse complement strand
AGTCGGCCACCACGTCGGGGGTCAGATAGTTCTCGGGGTCGTGGATCTCGTAGCAGATCTGCTCGGAGCAGGTCTCCACGGTGACCATGCCGCCGGCCTCGGGCACCTTGGTGACGAAGAAGGAGCCGTCCTCGGACACCTCGATGATGGGGAAGCCCAGGTGGCCCACGCCGGGCACGTCCTTCTTGCCGGGCTCGGCAAAGTAGCCGCCGGTGACCTGGCCGCCGCACTCCAGCAGGTGGCCCATGATGGTGCCCTTGCCCAGCTTGTCCCAGTCCTCCAGGGACCAGCCGAACTCATGGATCATGGGGGCCATGAAGATGGCGGGGTCGGCCACCCGGCCGGTGATGACCACGTCGGCCCCCTGGTCCAGGGCCTTCAGGATGCCCTCCACCCCCATGTAGGCGTTGGCGGAGACGATCTCGCCGGGGAGCTTGGACAGGGGCTCGTGGGTCTCCCACACCTCGGTGTCCATGTACTTGTCGATGACGGGCAGCAGGTCGTCGCCGGTGACGCAGGCGATCTTCATGCCGGTGAGGCCGTGCTTGCGGGCGATCTCCACGCACTTCTGGGCGGCGGCCTGGGGGTTGGCGGAGCCCATGTTGGTGATGAGCTTCACCTTGTGCTCCCAGCACAGGGGAAGGGCCTTCTCCATGCGGTGCTCCAGCAGGCCGTTGTACCCCTTGGTGGGGTCCTTCAGCTTGGCCTGCTGGCCGATGGCGATGGTGCGCTCAGCCAGGCACTCGTAGCTGATGTAGTCCAGGTTGCCCTTCTCGATGAGCTCCAGGGAGGGCTCCAGGCGGTCGCCGGCGTAGCCCGCGCCGCTGCCGATGCGGATGCTTTTCATAGTATGACTTCCTTTCTGACCAAAACGGTGGATGGATACGGAATGGAGATCAGATGGTGATGCCGCCGGTGATCACGGCCACCACCAGCATGATGATGGAGATGAGCCACACCATGGGGATGGTCTTTTTCTGGTGCTCGCCCAGGTCCACGCCGGACAGGCCCACCAGCAGGAAGGTGGAGGCGGTCAGGGGGGAGACGGGGAAGCCGGTGGTCATCTGGCCCAGGATAGCGGCCTGGCCCACGTTCACGCCGGCCACGCCAAAGCCCTCGGCGGTCTGAGCCAGCACGGGCAGCACGCCATAGTAGAAGGAGTCGGGGTCAAAGAGCAGGGAGGCGGGCATACCGATGATACCCACGATGACGGGGAAGAACCGGCCCAGGGAGGCGGGGATCAGGGCGGTGAGGGCGTTGGCCATCTCGGTGATCATGCCGGTGCCCTTCATGATGCCGGTAAAGCAGCCGGCGGCGAAGAGCACGGAGCACATCATCAGGCACTCCTTGGCGTGGGCGTCCACCCGGGCCTTGGAGATCTTCACGTTGGGGTAGTTGATGACGGTGGCAAGGACATAGAACACCATGAACACCACGGCGGGGGCAAAGCCGGAGAACAGCAGGGAGACGATGGCGGCGATGATGAGGATGATGTTCACCACAAACAGGTGGGGCCGCAGCAGGGCCTTCTCCTCATCGGAGAGCTCGGCCATGGTGACCTCGGCGCTCTTGAGGGCCACGGAGCCGATGCGGGCCTTCTCCCGGCTGCCCAGGAAGGCGGCCAGCAGGACCACGCACACCAGGCCCACGATGACGGCGGGCAAGACGGGCATGAACAGCTCCTTCACCACGTCCACGCCCAGGGCGGAGGCGGCGCGGATGGTGGGGCCGCCCCAGGGCAGGATGTTCATGGTGCCGGCGGCCATAGCCACGATGGTGGCCAGGGTGGTGCGTTTCATGCCCACGGCGTCATACAGGGGCACCAGGGGAGGCACGCAGATCAGGAAGGTGACGGCGCCGGAGCCGTCCAGGTGGACGGCCATGGCCAGGATGGCGGTGCCGATGGCAATCTTGATGGGGTCGGTGCCCATGAACTTGACGATACCGCCGATGATGGGCCGGAAGGTGCCGGCATCGGTGAGGATGCCGAAGAACAGGATGGAGAAGATGAACATAACGCCGGTGGCGGCCACGGAGCCGATGCCGGCGGAGCCGGTGATCATGCCGCCCAGGCTCTTGAAGTTGGCCAGGAAGTCGATGACCCCCTCGGTGCCCCCTTCGGGAACCACCTCAATAAAGGCGCAGGCGATGATGCCGGTGACCACGGGGACCGCGATCAGGGCGACCAGCGGCGAGGCCTTCTTGGTCATGATCAGGACAAGCATGACCAGGACCGTGATGAAACCAAGTGCTGCTAACATAGGTCTTCCTCCTCTAACATTGTCCGGGCGGCGCCCGGCGGGGTACGCAATCCTCTCTTACGATTGCACCACTGGTAAGTGCAAGAGGCGTGCCAACTGAGAAAAAAGTCGAAAAAAACCCGGAATATCCTGGGGCAGTAGGATAACCGGGTTTTGGAAAAATCAAGAGAAGCAGGGACAATTCTAATATTTTGGAATTACCCTCAGGTAAGTATCCCCCCCATAGGGGCAAACCCTTGGGGCACAAGGGGTTCTAAAAAATTAGAAATGATTTCTAATAGTTTGGAATTTTTGCGGTCTCCGAATCTGTGCCGCCCATCCTCAATCCCCGGTGGGGTAGGCCAGCTTGTTGTACAGGCTGGCCAGGGAGATGCCCAGCTGGGCGGCGGTCTTTTTCTTGCCCGGCAGGTCGGAGCCGTTGACGGCCAGGAGCCGCCGGATCTCCCGCTTTTCAAAGATGTGGGTGCGCTGGGCCAGGGTGAGGGCCTCGTCCACCTGGGGCTGGGCCAGGTGGCTGGGCAACCGGTCCCGGGAGATGATCCCCGAGGGGGTGAGGCAGGCGGAGAACTCCAGCACGTTGCGCAGCTCCCGCACGTTGCCCGGCCAGTCGTGCTCCCGCAGCCGCTGGGCGGCGTCCACCGTCAGGGAGAAGGGGCGGCGGAGCTTGTGGGAGAGCTGGTTGAGGATGGCGTTGGCCAGGGGGGAGATGTCCTCCGGCCGCTCCCGCAGGGGCGGGATACGGAGGGGGACGGTGCTCAGCCGGTAGTACAGATCCTTGCGGAACTTGCCCTCCCGGATGTATTGGGGCAGGTCGGCGTTGCAGGCGGCAATCACCCGCACGTCCACCTCCACCTCCTTCACACCGCCCAGGGGGCGGATGCGGTGCTCCTGGAGGGCCCGGAGCAGCTTGGCCTGGAGGCCGATGTCCATTTCGGAGATCTCGTCCAGAAAGAGGGTGCCTCCGGCGGCCGCCTCAAACAGGCCCATCTTGCCCCCCCGCTTGGCCCCGGTAAAGGCCCCCTCCACATAGCCAAAAAGCTCGGACTCCAGCATGTTGGCGTTGAAGCTGGCGCAGTTGATGGCCACGAAAATGCCCTCCCGCCGGGGGCTGGCGTTGTGGATGGCCTGGGCGTACAGCTCCTTGCCGGTGCCGCTCTCGCTCTCCAGCAGCACGGTGACGTCGTTGGCGGCCACCTGCTGGGCCAGGGCCTTCACCTGGGCGGTGGCGGGGCTGACGGCGATGATGTCGGCAAAGGTGTACCGGGCGCCGTTGGCCTTGCTGATGCTGCGCAGGGCCTGGCGGCTGCGGGCCTCCACCGCCTCCAGCTCCTCCCGGGTCTGGTAGGCGTCCTCCAGGAAGGTGACCACGCTGATGCCGCCGGTCAGCACCCCGTCCTCATAGATGGGGTACATGTTGACAAAGTAAAAATCCTTGATCTCCTGGCGGGTGATGTGGAGGATGGGCTTGCCCTCCTTGAGTACCTCGGGCAGCCGGGCCCCGGGGCGCAGCTCCCGCAGCACCCGGCCCTCCACGTTGCCCAGCCCCTCTCCCAGCTCCTTGCGCAGAAAGTCCAGATAGGCCTTGTTGCCAAAGACGATCTTCCCGCTGGTGTCAATGATGGTGATGCCCTCCCGCATGGCGTCAAAGGTGGCTCTGGCCGCTTGGTTCAGCTTCATGTCAGTCCCTTCCTTTCAGGCTCATTATACCGTGACGCCGGGCTGGGGAAAAGATGCAATTTTCACCGAACAAAAAGAGGGCCTTGCCGTAAAACTGTGGGTTTGCGGCAAGGCCCTCTGATTGGGCTCAGTTGTCGATGATCTCACATTGGGACTGCAACAGGCTTATGGGGTCGTATCCCTGGGCCTGCTGCTGGGTAGTAACAAGGGTCCGGTCCAGTGCGGGCAGCAGGGGGGCATAGGTATTCCCGTCCAGCAGGAAGATCCGGCAGGTGCTGCCTGCGCTGCTGTCCAGGGCCAAGGATACCAGATTGGGCCCCTTGGACAGCGTCAGGGTCTCCATGCCCAGGTTCTCCAGCTTGCCGGTGGAGTCATAGACCGCCGCCGCGCACAACACCAGCCCATCCTTGGGCGCGGAGATCAGCACGTTGGCGCTGCCGGGCTGTCCGTCCGATCCGGGGGTAAAGCTGTCCAGATCAAAGAGATACCGGTCCTCCGGGGTGGTGTCGGTCACCTGGATCTGGAAGTCCACCGGGCAGTTGGCGCCAAACTCCGCCGTCAGGGTGTGGACGCCCACGTCCAGGGTCAGCAGATAATCCCTGCGGATGATGAGAAGCTGCTGGTTGGTCTGGGAATCAAAGGTGCCGATTTCATACTGCGCCTCGGACAGCCCCCGGACGCCCTCCAGCACATTGCCGTTGGTATTCAGGGTGACGACCACATCCTTGCAGCCGTCGGAGAAGGCCGCCCGGTCAAAGAGGGGGATGGTTCCATCCCAGTAGGGGTGGAAGGGCCGCAAGACGGGATAGCCGTTGTTCTCGCCCGAGACAAAGGTCCAGGTGTCGCTGAAGTCCCAGCCTGAATAGGTGGAACTGAGCTGCATCTGGGCGCTGGTCCTGGAGTACGCGCCGGTGGATGAATAGTTACCGGCGGAGCTGTCCAGATAGTAGCACTGGCTGATGGTGCCGTAGCTGATTCTGCGGGCAATGGGCGTATAGGTGTAGGTGCCCTGGCTGCTGTAGCTGCCGGCAAAGTAGCACTGGCTCACCATATCGCCGCTGGACAACAGGCTGAGAATGCCGCCGGCCCCATAGCCTGTGGTGCCGGAGCCCACTTCCGCCGTGGAATAGCAGGCCATGATGGCGGTGTTCCCTTCGCTGGCGCCTACGATGCCGCCGGAGCTGCCTCCGTTCCAGCATCTCACAATTCCGGTGCTGTAGCACTGGAGCACATAGCCGCCGCCGCTGAGGCCCAGAATGCCGCCGGCGGTTACCGACAGGACATTTTGATCCCCGTAGGTCACCGTGCCGGAGCTGCGGCAGGATACCACCTGCAAGTCCGGGTCATCCGAGCTGCCGATGATCCCGCCGATCTTGCCGCCGAACACGGAGGCGGTCACATCCGCCTGGCTGGCGCAGAAGCCCACCTGGCTGATCTTGGTGCCGGCGCTTACCATGCCTGCGATGCCGCCGGCGGAACCGCCCTCGCCGGTCAGCGTCACCGTCACGTTGTCCAGCGCGCAGCAGTCCAGCAGCCCGCCGCCCAGGAACAGACCCACCACCGGGCCCACAATGCCGCCCTGGAGAGTGGCGTTTTTCAGGTCAATGCCGGCAATGGTGGCGTTTTCCGCCACGCCGAACAGGCCCACAGGGGTGAGTCCCGCCCCGTCCACATACAGGCCGCTGATGACATGGGCGTTGCCGTTGTAGGTGCCCCGGAAGGGGCGGCTCTGGGTGCCGATGGGCGTCCAGGGATTCGCCTGGGAGCCGTTCAAATCCAGGTCATTGATCTGCAAAACCTCTTGGTTGGAAAAATCATAGCCGTAATTTACCATAGCGGCCAGATGCTCCAGGTGCGCCACCGTGGCCACCAGGAAGGGGTCCTCTGCCGTGCCGCTGCCGCCGCCAAAGCCGGCGGCCACAGTGTTCTCGTCCATCACCATCAGGGAGAAGGTGCCTTTGGCCCCGCCTTTCACGGCCGTTGCGGTGATGGTGGTGGTGCCGGTGCTGTGGGCGGTGACCAGGCCGGTGGCCGAGACGGAGGCCACCTCCGGATGGGAGCTTTCAATGGTGTACTGCTGGTCGGCAGTGGCGACGGGCTCCAGGGATACCGTCAGCTGTAGGCTCTCCCCGGGGGCCAAGCAGCCCTTGCTGCCGGTAATTACCACCGCTGTGGCCTGGCGGGTCTGCCAGCGGAGAACGGGGTAGCCCCCGTTTGCGTAGGGTGAGATGATCCAGGTATAGTTGAAATCCCAGCCTTGATAAGAGGACTGGAGCTTCATTTCGTCGGTGGAAAGCATCATATTGTTGGCGCCCTGATCCCCGATGGGGAAGGCGGTCTTATCCCCGTCGCAGTAGCTGGAACGGAATGAGCTTCCGCCCAGGTTGCCGGAAAACCCGCCCACCAGATATGTGGCGCTGCTTCCCGTGGCGCTGCCGGCGGCATAACAGTAATAGGTGCTGGTACTGCTTGCATAGCCCACAAATCCGCCCACATAGTAGGTGCCGCCATCTACGTTGCCGGTGGCGTAGCAGTTGGAAAAGCCCGCTTCCTTGCTGCTGTTGTCGCCGCCTACGAAACCGCCGGCGCTGCCGCTGGCAGCGGTGACGTGTCCAGTGGCGCCGCACAGGGAGATATCCACGCCGCCGGTGTAGCCTGCAAAGCCGCCGGCGTAAGAGCTGGTGGCGGTTACGTCGGCGGAGCTGAAACAGCGGGTGATAGACCGGGTGCCCGCCCAGGAGCTGTTATAGCCAAACCCGCCGGCGATGCCGCCCACGTTGGACTTGCCCACCACGTTGCCCCCAACCTGACAGTCGGACACATTGGCGCCCCAGGCATAGCCGATCAGAATGCCCGCATAGGTGGTACCGTAGACCTCCGCGTCCCGTATGGTAAGCCCGGAAATCAGCGCATCCGTTTCCTCGTCCGGGTTGGCTACGCATCCAAACAGTCCGGCTCCGATGGCGTCGGAATAGGGCGCCTCTTCAGAACCGATGGACAGGCCGGAGATTACATGGCCGTTCCCGTAAAACCGGCCGGAGAAAGGTACGGTATCGGCATACAGGCTTGAGTTTGTGGGCCGGTAGCCGATGGGGGTCCAGGACCGGCCGGCCAGATCCAGGTCGGCCATCAGGTGCACGTCCGTATTGGCCAGGCTGTTGCCGCCGTTGACCATCTGGGCCAGACCGGCCAGCTGTTCGGCGGTTTGGATGTAATAGGCCCCCTCGGAGAAGTACGGGGTCTGGGAAGTGCCGTCCCAGGTGTCAACCGCTCCGGTGGAGAGGGGGGCAAAGTTGATCTGGACGGTGCAGTCGGTGGAGGGGGTGACGGTAAACGCGTCGCCGCAGCGCACCACCGTGGCCTGGCCGCTGAGCACAGTGGCTGCCGGCACGGCGTAGCCGTACCCGGCGGCGGGGGAGGCGGTAATGATGGTGCCGGACAGGGATACCGTGCCCATGGACGAATTGTTGCTGACGGCGGTAATCTGGTAGGCGCTGGCAGAATTGTAGTCATCCGCAGTGGTGGGAGCCACTACCATTTCCCCGTTCCGGAAGCCCACATAGATGAGCTGGTCATCGGCGCTGGAGGGTACGGTAAAGCTCTGCCCGTCCGCCGTGTCCACCACAACCCGGCCGCCGCCCTGGATGAAGCAGCTGCTGCCGGTAAAGCGCATGGGGTCGGCCTCGGCGCATACGTCGGTGGTACTGTAGATTCCGTCGGACTCCTGGAGTATGTTGGCGACCTGGAAGGCCAGGTTCAGCTTGGACAGGAAAATCTCTTCCTGGTCATTGGACAGCAGGCTTTCCACGTCGGAGTTGTAGTTGATCTGGCGGTCAATTTCCTGCCGCGCCGTTTCCGGGATGGCCGTATACAGGGCGTCCCCATCGGTCAGCTGGGAGCTGGCGGCGGTGCGCCAGTAGTTGTGGATGCGGGAAAAGACCTCCGCGCCGCCCTGCTGTTTCAGATATTCGGAAAAGAGCAGGGCCTGGCCGTACACGCCGATGTCCGTACTGCTTGTGGTAAAGTCGTACAGGGACTGGCCTTTGGCAATAAGGCCGGACTCGTTGTAGTTCCGGGATATATATCCCAGGTCGCTCATCTTGCCGGGGTAAATCCACTCCTCCGCCGCCGCCGACATGGACTCATTGAGCCAGGTGCCCATCTGGGTCAGGCTATTGCGCCCGTTGCCCAGCAGGGTAGAGGACATGCAGATCAGGTGCTGGTACTCGTGGGCGATGGTCACAAGCCCGGTTTCCCGGTAGAGGCTGGGGCTGCAATGGTAAGAGTTGATGTGGATAATGGCGCTGCTGTTATTGTAGTACGGGGCATTGCTGGAACCCATCTCACTGGCGGTCAGCAGCTCTATGGGCCAGAAAAAGCCGCACAGGCCGGTGGAATACATGGGATAAATGAGGATATTCAGCTTGTCCCCATCCTTGATGTACCGGGCGGTGCCAAAAGCTTCTGTATCTTTGGGATAAATAATCTGGTCAAATTCCCGGCCCATGGCTGCGGCAATGGTGGTATTGCTGTAATTGAACCCCCACACCAGGCAGTGCGTACCGGAGTAAAGGCAGGTAAAGGTCCCGTATTGGTACTTGTAGGTTTCCTCTGGCTGGGCAAAAAAGGTTTTTTTGTCGCCCACACTGTAGCTGGCCATCAGGCCAGGCTCATCTGCCGGAATGCCGGACAGGTCCAGCCCGTCCAGCTCGTCGTACAGCTCCCACCTGTCCATGAAGAGGGGCTCCTCTTGGGAGGCCAAGCTGACCGTCTTGCTTGTCGTGTCAATCTGTCCGGAAAGATTGCCGGTGTACATGGTGCTCTCGCTGTCGGTGTCCGGGTTGTAGATCATCACGGTGTCCACCCCCGTAAAGGTGGTCGGATCTTCCGCAGCCTGCACCACTGGCGCCATCTGAATCAGCAGACAGCAGATCAGAAGTAACGCTGCGCTTCTTATGCGTCCTTTTTTCATGCCGCTCCTCCTTATAGACGATAGACATTCCTGAGTTTCCATGATTTACAATTCATTATTATAAGTATAGAGGATTGAAGCAAAGATTACAATATGCTGGAAGCATACATCTGGTAATTATTCGCCGTGCAAACCCATAGAAAAAAGGCCGTGTACCACGTTTGGGGCCCTAATCATAAATCACAGCCCATGGCCCTTTCGGCCTGAGCGCCAGGGCCGCTGGGGCGGATAAAACAAAACCCCTGAAACCTTGCGGTTTCAGGGGTAATATCTGGTGGACGATACAGGACTTGAACCTGTGACCTCCCGCACGTCAAGCGGATGCTCTACCAGCTGAGCTAATCGTCCGAACAGCATGGACTATTATATCCAAAAAAGGATGGCTTGTCAAGAGGTTTTTAAAATTTCTCTTTTCATCCCGGAGGCGGGCTGGTATACTGTATTTAAAGGAGGGGAGATCTATGGCGGGACGTGTGGTACTCATTACCGGCGGCAGCCGGGGGATCGGGGCGGCGGCCGCCCGGCGGTTTGCCGCCGGCGGGGACAAGGTGGTGGTGAACTACTGCCGCTCCCGGGAACAGGCGGAGGCACTGGCGGCGGAGCTGGGAGGCATGGCGGTACAGGCCGACGTGTCCGACCCGGTTCAGGTGAGAAATATGGTTGACAATGTGTTAGAGAAATTTTGTCAACTTGACATTCTGATATGCAACGCCGGCATCGCCCAGCAGAAACTCTTCGGCGATCTGACCGACCAGGACTGGCGGCGGATGTTCGCCGTCAACGTGGACGGAATGTTTTATGTCATCCGGGCGGCCCTGCCCCACTTCATCCACAACAAGGCGGGGAAGATCCTGACCCTGTCCTCCATGTGGGGACAGGTGGGGGGCTCCTGCGAGGTGGCCTACTCCGCCGCAAAAGCCGCTGTTATCGGTCTTACCAGAGCTTTGGCCAAGGAACTGGGCCCCTCGGGGATTACGGTAAACTGTGTGTCACCGGGGGTCATTCACACCGAGATGAACGCCAATCTGGGCCCGGAGGATCTGTCGGCCCTGGCGGAGGAGACCCCCCTGGGCCGGATCGGCCGGCCGGAGGAGGTGGCGGAGGCCCTGTGGTACCTGGCCTCCCCGGGGGCGGATTTTGTCACAGGGCAGATTTTGGCCCCCAACGGCGGACTTATTATCTGAATTTGTCTTTTGACGTTCATAAAATGTTCATAATATACACAACAGCCCCCTGGAAACAGGGGGCTGTTGTGCAGATTGCAGGTTGACAATTTTGCCTGACACGCATATAATTGTCAACAACTTCTCAAAGGAGGAACCAAAAATGAAAAAGTCTCGCATCCTGTCTCTTGCGCTGGCGGGTGCCCTGAGCTTCTCCATGCTGGCCGGCTGCGGCGGCGGCGAGGGCGGCACTGCCAATACTCCTTCTGGCAACAGCAGCACCCCCGCCGGCAGCGAGGAGACCACCCCTGTCAGCGGCGGCTCCGCCTCCGGCACCTTTAAGCTGGGCGTCATCGGCCCCCTGACCGGCGGTGCCGCCATCTACGGCACCAACGTGCTCAACGCGGCGCAGATCGCCGTGGACGAGATCAACGAGCTGGGCGGGGCTGTCCAGTTTGAACTGATCAGCGCCGACGACGTGCATGATCCTGAGACCTCCGTCAACGCCTACAACAACCTGATGGATCAAGGAATGCAGATCCTGGTGGGCACCGTTACCTCCGGTCCCGCTCTGTCCGTGGTGCCCCTGGCCTATGAGGACCGGGTGTTTACCGTGACCCCCTCCGCCTCCGGCGACGACGTCATCGAGGGCAACGACAATGTGTTCCAGGTCTGCTTCACCGACTCCAACCAGGGTTCCCGTTCCGCTCAGTACATTGACGAGCACTTCGAGGATGTGAAGATCGCCATCATCTACAAGAACGACGATCCCTATTCCCAGGGCATACGGGACAACTTTGCCGCCGAGGCTGAGACCCGCGGGATGGAGATCGTTTACGAGGGCACCTTCAACGAGTCCACCCAGACCGACTTCAACAATCAGCTGACCAGCGCCCAGTCTGCCGGTGCCGACATGATTTTCCTGCCCATCTACTACACTCCCGCCTCCGTGATCCTGACCCAGGCCAACGCCATGGGTTATGAGCCCACCTTCTTCGGTGTGGACGGCATGGACGGCATCCTTACCGTGCCCGGCTTTGACACCACCCTGGCCGAGGGCGTGTACCTGCTGACCCCCTTCTCTGCCGACGCCGAGGACGAGGCCACTCAGAACTTTGTCAGCGAGTACAAGAGCCGCCACAACGACGAGATCCCCAACCAGTTCGCTGCCGACGCCTATGACGCGGTGTATATTGTCTACGAGGCCATCCAGGCTGCCGGTGTCACCGCCGATATGAGCAACGAGGAGATCTGCGACGCCCTGATCGCCGCCATGGGCGACCTCTCCGTCGTGGGCCTGACCAGCGCCGGCTCCGAGATGACCTGGGATGACAACGGCGCCGTGTCCAAGGATCCCACCGCCGTGGTCATCGAGGGCGGCACCTATGTGACCCCCTGACGATCGGATTATAATGGGAATACAGACAGGTACGGCTGCCGGCTCTGCCGGCAGCCCCCTGTTGTTTCTATCCGCTTTTGCTCTATGGCAGAAACCGGGGCAGGACCCCGCCGGGTCCTGCCCTGGTTTCTGCCATAAAAGAGAAAGAAAGGTTGTCAGAGCTTATGGAATTTTTGCTCTACCTGATTAACGGAATCAGCATGGGAAGCATTTACGCCATTATCGCCCTGGGCTATACCATGGTGTATGGTATTGCCAAAATGCTGAACTTCGCCCACGGAGATGTGATTATGGTGGGCGGCTACGTATCCTTTTACGCTACCACCTACGCCACCGGCCAGCTGCTGGGGGACAACCCCTCCGAAACGGCGGTGGGCGTGGCCACCCTGGTCTCGGTGCTGCTGGCCATGATCGTGTGCACGGTGCTGGGCGTGATCATTGAGGGCCTGGCCTATCGTCCCCTGCGGCAGGCTGGCTCCCTGGCGGTGCTCATCACCGCCATTGGCGTCAGCTACTTCCTCCAGAACGCGGCTCAGCTGCTTTTTGGGGCCAATCCCAAGAACTTTACCTCTGTGATCGGCGGCCAGCTGTCCCTGTTTGACGGGCAGCTGCGTATTTCCAATGTGGCGCTGCTGACGGTGGTGGCCTGTGTGGTCATTATGATCGGCCTGACCTTGTTTACCGGTCGGAGCAAGATGGGCAAGGCCATGCGGGCCTGCTCCGAGGACAAGGGAGCCGCCCAGCTTATGGGCATCAATGTCAACCGCACCATTTCCCTGACCTTTGCCATCGGCTCTGCCCTGGCGGCTATTGCCGGCGTACTGCTGTGCTCCTATTCGCCGGTGCTCCAGCCTACTACCGGCTCCATGCCCGGCATCAAGGCCTTTACCGCCGCCGTGTTTGGCGGCATCGGCTCCATCCCCGGGGCCATGCTGGGCGGTATCCTGTTGGGCATCATTGAGGCCCTGGCCCAGGCGTACATTTCCACCCAGCTGTCCAACGCCATTTTGTTCGCGGTGCTGATCGTGGTGCTTTTGGTGAAGCCCTCCGGCCTGCTGGGCAAGTATGTGCCCGAGAAAGTGTGAGGTGGCCCAGATGAAACAGAACAAGAAGTCCTCGGGAGGCCTGGGACAGTATTTTAAGCAAATGAAAACCGCCAATAAGGTGGATTACGCCACCTATCTGGGGGTCATCCTGGCGTTTGTGATCGTGAGTGTCTGTCAGTCCCAGGGGATGCTCAACCGGTCCATGACCGGTATGCTGGTGCCCATCTGCTGCTATGTGTGTATGGCGGTATCCCTGAACCTGACGGTAGGCATCCTGGGCGAGCTGAGCCTGGGCCACGCCGGATTTATGAGCGTGGGCGCCTTTACGGGCATCATTGCCTCCATGAGCCTGCAGAGCTCCATCCCCAACCCGGTGGTCCGCCTAGTCATTTCCCTGGTGCTGGGCGCTCTGCTGGCCGCTGTGGTGGGTGTGATCGTGGGCGTTCCGGTGCTTCGTCTCCGGGGCGATTACCTGGCCATCGTCACTCTGGCCTTCGGCGAGATCATCAAGGAGCTTATCAACTGCCTGCTGGTGGGCTATGACAAAAACGGCCTGCACATCGCCCTGAACATCGACGGCACCAAGACCGTCCAGAGCCTGGGGCTCAGGGAGGACGGCTTTGCCATCATCAAGGGCGCCCAGGGTGCGGCGGGCAACGAGCGGATCGCTTCCTTCACCGCCGGCTTTGTGCTGGTCATGATCACCCTGATCGTGGTGCTCAATCTGGTGCGCAGCCGGGCGGGCCGGGCCATCATGGGCCTGCGGGACAACCGCATCGCCGCCGAGAGCGTGGGTATCAACATCACCAAGTACAAGCTGATGGCCTTTGTGATCTCCGCCGCTCTGGCGGGGGCCGCCGGCGCTCTCTTTGGCCTGAATTACTCCTCCATCACTGCCGCCCAGTTTGACTTCAATACCTCCATTCTGGTGCTGGTGTATGTGGTGCTGGGCGGCCTGGGCAACATCTGGGGGTCGGTCGTTGCCGCCACCGTGCTGTACGTGCTGCCTGAGGCCCTGCGTGAGTTCTCCGACTATCGGATGCTGGTGTACGCCATCGTCCTTATCCTGGTGATGCTGGCCACCAATAATCCCGTGCTCCGGGGCTATTTTGGCCGGCTGACTGAAAAATTCCACAGGCAGCCCCAGGCCGCTGCCCAGAAGGGAGGGGTGGGCCATGAGTAAGCCCAAGCGCCCTGAGACCAAGCTGGTGCCGGTACCCAGCGTCAACAAGATCCCCGAGCGGGACGTGGACAAGAGTCCCATTCTGGAGTGCCAGCACCTGGGCATCGACTTCGGCGGCCTCACCGCCGTCAACGAGTTCAACATGGCCATCGGCCGCACCGAGATCGCCGGGCTCATCGGCCCCAACGGCGCCGGCAAGACCACCGTGTTCAACCTGCTCACCAAGGTGTACCAGCCCACCCGGGGTACCGTCCTGCTGGACGGCGTGGACACCCACAACATGTCCACCGCCCAGGTGAACCGGGCGGGCATCGCCCGTACCTTCCAGAACATCCGCCTCTTCGACAACCTGAGCGTGGAGGACAACGTGAAGATCGGCATGCACAACCACATCCGCTATCCCATGTGGAGCGGGGTGTTCCGGCTGCCCAGCTACTGGAAGAAGGAAAAGCTGGCCCATGAGAGCGCCCTGGAGCTGCTGAGCATCTTCGACATGCAGGACCTGGCCAACGCCAAGGCCGGCTCCCTGCCTTACGGCGCCCAGCGCCGGCTGGAGATCGTCCGGGCCCTGGCCACCAACCCCTCCCTGCTGCTGCTGGACGAGCCCGCCGCCGGCATGAACCCCTCGGAGACCGCCGACCTGATGGAGAACATCGTCAAGATCCGGGATACCTTTAACATCGCCATCCTCCTCATTGAGCACGACATGAGCCTGGTCATGGGCATCTGCGAGGGCATCTGCGTGCTTAACTTCGGCCAGATCATCGCCAAGGGCACCCCCACTGAGATCCAGAACAACCCGGAGGTCATCAAGGCCTACCTGGGCGACCAGAAGGAGGTATGACCATGGCGGCGCTGCTTGAAGTAAAAAATATCAACGTGTACTACGGCGCCATCCACGCCGTGAAGGACATCTCCTTCCAGGTCAACCAGGGGGAGATCGTCACCCTCATCGGGGCCAACGGCGCCGGCAAGACCACCACCCTCCAGACGGTGTCCGGCCTGCTGCGCTCCCGCACCGGCTCCATCCAGCTGGAGGGCAAGCCCATCCAGAACGTCCCCGCCCACAAGCTGGTGGCCCATGGCCTGGCCCAGGTGCCCGAAGGCCGCCGGGTCTTTCAGCAGATGACGGTGGAGGAGAACCTGGAGATGGGGGCCTTTACCCAGGCTAATTCCACCATCGCCCCCAACCTGGAGCGGGTGTTTGAGCAGTTCCCCCGGCTGAAGGAGCGCCGCCGTCAGGTGGCGGGCACCCTGTCCGGCGGTGAGCAGCAGATGCTGGCCATGGGCCGGGCGCTGATGTCCAACCCCAAGATCCTCATGCTGGATGAGCCCTCCATGGGCCTGGCCCCCATTCTGGTGGAGCAGATCTTCGACATCATCAAGCGCCTCCACCAGGCGGGCACCACCATCCTGCTGGTGGAGCAGAACGCCCGCATGGCCCTGTCGGTGGCCGACCGGGGCTATGTGCTGGAGACCGGCCGCATCACCCTCACCGGCCCCGGCAAGGAGCTGCTGGCCGACGAGGCCGTGAAGAAGGCCTATCTGGGCGGCTGAGCCGGCCGGAACAACACAAACTGTCCCATTGGAGCCGTCGGATTTTTCCGGCGGCTCTTTTTATATTCGGATAACTATTTCGCAAGAACAAAGAAATGGTCTGGCGGAACGGAAAAAAGTGTGATACACTAAAGGAAGCTGAAAGGGCGGAGCTCCGCCCGTGGTCTGAAACGGGCCCTGACAGACCGGCCGGGGCCGTTTTGGAATACCCTCCCCTGAGAATGCGGAACCGGGGGAGAAGTCTGAACAAGGAGGAACCCTGTTATGAAGAGAACCCTGCGTACCCGGTTGATCGCCGGCGCCGCCGCCCTGGTCCTGTTGGTGGGGACCGCCGTGGCCGCCAGCACCGTCACCACCAAGATGATTGAGGCCAACTACATGGGCATCAAGATCGTGGTGGACGGGGTGGAGATTACCCCCAAGGACGCCAACGGCAAGGTGGTAGAGCCCTTTGCCAGTGAGGGCACCACCTATCTGCCTGTCCGCGCCATCGGCGAGGCCCTGGACAAGGAGGTTGCCTGGGACGGCAGCACCGCCACCGTCTATGTGGGCGACGTGCCCGGCCAGGCCGTCAACTGGATGACCAAGCTGCCCCCCTATCAGATCAACAGAAGCTACAGCAAAATCTATGACGGCACCGATCACAAAAGCTACATGACCATTTCCGGCCAGAATATCACCCAGGGCATCTACCTCTATGGCGATCAGGATGACCCCGGCTATGCCATCTGGAACACCAATTTCCAGTATCAGTCCATGACCTTCACCGTGGGCCACATTGACGGCAAGAAGGACCGGAACGCCGCTGTGGACGTGTACCTGGACGGCGTGCTGTCCAAGAGCTACACCGTTGGCTGGGATCAGTACCCCCAGACCTTTACCGTCCCCCTGAACCGGGCCGCCAACGTCAAGATTGAGATTACCAATAGCGAAGGTTACAGCTGGGATGCTGTGGATTACGGCATCTACAACATCTCCTTCTCCTAACTCCATACCCACCCCAGCGGGGCTGCCGCGCGCTTGTGCGGCAGCCCCGCTTTTTTGTCCCTGCTGTCTTGTCAATGGGCTGGGATGCCGAAAATTTTGTTTCGGGAGCCGGAGCAACCGGGGAAAACCGAGGGGTAGATGTGGAGAAAGAGGGAAAACATCGGGCGGCGCCGGAAAAAGGCGGTGAAAAAGTCTGTGGAAAAGTGGATAACTCTGGTGCAAACTTCCGCTTTACTCTGTTCCAGGCAGGTTGCTATAATGAAAGCATAGAATGGAACTCTGTGGACTATGGTTAGGAGGAATGAGCAGAAAGATGCCTAATTATTACGCTCACCTGAAGTTCGGAGACAAAGTACTGGACGGGCTGCCCCAGGAGCTGGCCCGGATGATCGACGCGGAGCGTGAAGCCTTCGACCTGGGCTGCCTGGGCCCGGACCCTCTGTTTTTCTATCAGCCCATCCGCCCCAACGCCGTCCGGCGGGAAGGGGTGCGGATGCACCGCAATTCCGCCCTGCCCGCCGTGGAGCGCCTGCGTCAGGCCATCGAGGCTCAGGTGCCCATGTCCGTAGGCTATGGGGCGGGCTTTTTGTGCCATCTTGCTCTGGACTCCGCCTGCCACGGCTACGTGGACGAGCGGGCCGCCGAGGGCCCCATCTCCCACATGGCCATGGAGAGCGAATTTGACCGGATGCTCATGGAGGAGGACGGCCTGGACTCCACTGCCCGGGCCCACCTGCCCTCCGCCCCGGAGAAGGGCAGCCCCGTGTGGGGGGCCGCCGCCCAGGCCTATACCCACGCCTCCCCCCGGCAGATGCGCCGGGCCTATCGGGCCATGAGCTGGTATCTCAGCTTCTTTGCCCGCTCCTGCGGCCGGCCCACCGGCAAGGTCATCGGGGCGGTGAGCCGGATGCTCCCCATCCAGTCCGCCAAGAACGTGGCCCTGAAGGAGACCCCCCATCCCGCCTCCCTGGAGAGCAGCGCCGACCTGGATCGGCTGCTGGAGGGGGCTGTGGGCGAGACCACCCGGCAGATCAACGCCTTTTTCCAGGCCATTTGGGCGGATACCCCGGTGCCCGACTGGTTTGACCGGGATTTCAAGGGCACCCCGCCGGAGAGCCGGGCGGCCCAGTCCTGGGCCGGTGTGCTCAGCCACTCCCTGACCTGATCTGAAACGCCAACCGGGCGGCCCACAAGGGCCGCCCGGTTTTGCGCTCAGGCAGGCTCCACCGCTTCCAACAGAAAACTGACCGGACGGATACCGTCGGTACAGCATACTACTGAGGCGCCCTCGTTCCGTTGCCAGGGTGTGTAGGTGGCCCCACAGGACAAGGCGGAGACGGTGCGGTAAATATCGATCCAGGCCCAGGGGCAAAAGCCGGGGGGCATTTCCGCTCCGCCGGTATAGAGAAAAGAATCCCCTTCCACGAAGAAATCGCAGATACATTCCTCCGGCGGCTCTGTCAAATAACGCTCAATTAGATCGGCATAGAGCTGCCTGCGCAACACTGTGATCTTGACCTGTTTCACAAGACGACACCTCCGCATATGAGATAGTTTTATTATAACAAAACATATGTACGAGTCAAGGCGCAGGTATTGGTGGAAAAATATTAAAAAAGGGGATTGACAAGAATGGTTAGTTGGTGTAAACTCATGCTCACAAAGGGTTAGCAATAACTAACTGCTTTTCGGTGGGATCGCCGCCAGAATGGGCAGAGCCATGACGCCGAGATCATGGAGGTCGGGTAAGGCCAGTTGACAGCCTGTAGGGGCGCACAGTGTGCGCCCGTCCGCCGCCGTTATCTTCCTGTCCTCAGTGGTCCTGTGGTTCCTCCAGGGCTTCGGCTTTGGGGGTGGTGGCCGCCGTCAAATAACCCTCATCTGAAAGGAGCAGTCCTATGCTTTCCACACTCATCATCAGCCTTCTCATCCTGGCGGCCTGCGTGGCCGTCACCTACCGGGGGGTCAAAAACCGCCGGCAGGGTAAGCACAGCTGTTCCTGCGGGGGCTCCTGCGGTTCCTGCGGCGGGGCCTGCCACAGCCATCATTCCCATCCGTCCGCCCAATAGGAAGGAGCGTCTCATGGAGCTGACCCACACCAACCTGCGCTACCTGCTTACCATCTACCACCTGTCTCAGCGGCGGCTGGAGGTGTCCTCCAAGGACGTGGCCGCCGCCCTGGAAGTGTCAAGGGCTTCGGTCACCAGCATGATGTCCATCCTGGTGGAAAAGCGGCTGGTGGAAAAGGAGCGCTACGGCAAGATCCACCTCACCCCCCAGGGCCGCCGCCTGGCCGGGGGACTGGCCGACCAGGCCGACCAGCTGGCCGTTGCCCTCCGGGGGTGGATGGAGCTGTCCGGGGAGGAGGCCTGGACGGTGGCCTGCGCCGCCGTGACCCAGCTGTCCGGCCGGGTCTCCCCCAGGCCGGAGACCCTTACCGCCTGAGTTTCCCCATTCCCTCTTTCATATCGCAGTCCGCCCCCTCTTTGGGGCGGACTGCGGTATTTTTTGGGCAAAAAGGCGGTTGGAGCCACTTGAAATGGGGCTGGGGGGTATGATATAGTATCTAAGTATGTATCTTTGGGAGGCGGAGACCGTGTTTGACGGACTGCTATTTGATCTGGACGGGACCTTGTGGGATTCGGTGGACAGCATCTGCCTGTCCTGGAACAAGGTGCTGGAGGCCCATGACCCCGCCCTGGCCGGAACCCTGACCCGGGAAAAGCTGATCGGGTGCATGGGGATGCTGCTGCCCGATATTTTTCGTACCGTGCTGCCCCAGCTGTCCGAGGCGGAGCTGGCCGGCATGCAGCGGGAGCTGATGGAGGAGGAAAACGCCTGGGTGGCTGTCCACGGCGGCGTTCTCTACCCCCGCATGGAGGAGACGCTGGCGGAGCTGGCGGCGGAGTATCCCCTGTTTATCGTCAGCAACTGTCAGGCGGGGTATATCGAGGCCTTTTTCCAGGCCCACGGCCTGGGGAAGTATTTTACCGACTTTGAAAACCCCGGCCGCACCGGCAAGCCCAAGGCGGAGAACATCGCCCTGGTGGTGGCCCGCAACGGGCTGAAACACCCCCTGTACATCGGGGACACCCAGGGGGATTACAACGCCGCCACGGCGGCGGGGGTGCCCTTCCTCCACGCTGCCTACGGGTTTGGCGTCATCGACCATGCTGTGCCCGCCGTCCATGCCTTTGCGGAGATTCCGGCGGCGGTGCGCCGCCTCAGCCCGCCGTAAACGCGGGCGACCCTTGTGGTCGCTCGTCCATCCCGTTGAATTTTTTGCAAGGAGGACAATACCTTGTCACAATATGAAGCTGAAATAAACCGCCGGCGCACCTTTGCCATCATCAGCCACCCTGACGCCGGCAAGACCACGCTGACGGAAAAATTCCTGCTCTACGGCGGAGCCATTGCCCAGGCCGGGCAGGTCAAGGGCAAGAAGAACACCCGGGCGGCCACCTCCGACTGGATGGAGATCGAGAAGCAGCGCGGCATCTCGGTGACCTCCTCCGTCATGCAGTTCCAGTACGAGGGCTACTGCATCAACATCCTGGACACCCCCGGCCACCAGGACTTCTCCGAGGACACCTACCGCACCCTGATGGCGGCCGACTCCGCCGTCATGGTCATCGACGGGGCCAAGGGCGTGGAGGCCCAGACCCGGAAGCTGTTCAAGGTGTGCGCCATGCGGGACATCCCCATTTTCACCTTTATCAACAAGATGGACCGGGAGGCCCGGGACTCCTTCGAGCTGCTGGAGGAGCTGGAGCACGAGCTGGGCATCGAGACCTACCCAGTGAACTGGCCCATCGGCTGCGGCAAGGAGTTCAAGGGTGTGTACGACCGGGGCAGCGGGAAGATCATCCACTTCACCTCCAACGGCGGGGCCAAGGCGGCCACCGCCACCGAGGTGGAGCTGGGGGACCCCAACCTGGACGACCTCATCGGCCAGCGGCTCCACCAGCAGCTGGTGGACGAGATTGAGCTGCTGGACGGGGCCGCCGCCGAGTTCGACCTGGACCGGGTGCGCCACGGCAAGCTCTCCCCGGTGTTCTTTGGCTCCGCCCTGACCAACTTCGGCGTGGAGCCCTTCCTGGAGCACTTTTTGCAGATGACCACCGCCCCTCTGCCCCGGAGGGCGGGGGACGAGGTCATCGACTCCATGGACGACAGCTTTTCCGCCTTCGTGTTCAAGATCCAGGCCAACATGAACAAGGCCCACCGGGACCGGATCGCCTTCATGCGCATCGTCTCCGGCAAGTTTGAGGCGGACAAGGAGGTCTACCACGTCCAGGGAGGCAAGAAGCTCCGCCTGTCCCGGCCCCAGCAGCTCATGGCCGCCGAGCGGGAGATCATCGAGGAGGCCTACGCCGGGGACATCATCGGCGTGTTTGACCCGGGCATCTTCTCCATCGGGGACACCCTGTGCGCCCCGGGGAAGAAGTTCCAGTTCGACCCCATCCCCACCTTCGCCCCCGAACACTTTGAGCGCATCCGCTCGGTGGACACCATGAAGCGCAAGCAGTTTTTGAAGGGCGTGGAGCAGATCGCCCAGGAGGGCGCCATCCAGATCTTCAAGACCCCCTACTCCGGCATGGAGGAGGTCATCGTGGGCGTGGTGGGCACCCTGCAGTTCGACGTGCTGGAGTACCGCCTGCGCAGCGAGTACAACGTGGAGCTGTACAAGGAGGGCCTCCCCTACGAGTACCTGCGCTGGATCGTGAAGGAGGACGAGGACGCCCCCGCCCTGAAGGAGGAGGACCTGCTCCTGCCCAACGACGCCAAGCTGGTGGAGGACTACAAGGGCAACCAGCTGCTGCTCTTCGCCTCCCAGTGGTCCATCCAGTGGGTGCAGGACCGGAACAAGAACCTGAAGCTGGCCGAGTTCGGCGGGGCCAAGTTT
>CASEOA010000055.1 GCA_949289455.1 uncultured Eubacteriales bacterium | reverse complement strand
ATCATGCCGCCCTTGCCCGCGCCGCCCAGGATCAGGACGGAGTCGCCGGGCTTGACCAGCTTGGCGGTCTGGGCGGGAGCGCCGGCCACGTCCAGAGCGGCCAGGGCCAGCTCCTCGCTCATGTCGTCGGGCAGCTTGGCGTACAGGCCGGACTCAAAGAGGATGGCCTGGGCGTCCACGTCCACCCGGTCGATCTCGGGATGGATGGCCTTGATCTTGTTGATCTTCAGGGGGGTGAGGGACAGAGACACCAGAGAGGCGATCTTATCGCCCACCTTCAGGTCGATCTTGCCCACCAGATCCTCGCCGATCTCCTTGACCGTGCCGATAAACATACCGCCGGAACCGGTGACGGGGTTCTGCATCTTGCCCCGCTCGCCCACGATGTCCAGGATCATCTGCTCGGTGCGGGCCAGGTCCTTCTCGCAGGCCTCATAGATCTGGGTGAAGGAGGCGGAGTCAATATTCAGGGCGGACACGTCGCACAGGATCTCGTTGGAGTAGCACTCCATGGTGTTGTCGATCTTCTTGGCGGCCTGGGTCAGCAGGCCCTGGGGCTCGATGACGCGATGGGTGCCGTACTTATTGCCTTTCTTCTGCATAGAAGGTACCTCCTATTTCCTAGTTCGTTTTGTTTGGTTGGGGAGATGCTTGGTTGGGGAGATATATAAAAAATTGAAATGCGCTCAGGCCAGGGACAGGATCTTGCGGGCCTCATCGGGGGTGGCAATCTCCCGGCCCAGGAGCTTGGCCAGCGCCACCACTTTTTCCACCAGCTCGCCGTTGGAGGCGGCCTTGCGGCCCTTTTCCAGGTAGATGTTGTCCTCAAAGCCCACCCGGACGTTGCCGCCCATCACGATGCCGGCAGCCACCATGGGCCAGGCGCCGCGGCCGATGCCGGTGACGGTCCAGGTGGACCCGGCGGGAATCTGCTTGACCAGGTAGTCCAGGTTGCCTACGGTGGCGGGGGTGCAGCCGGACACGCCCAGCACGAAGTTGAACTGCATGGGGGCTCCGGGCACCAGGCCCTTGCCCGCCATGTTCACGATGGTGTCCAGGTGGCCGATCTCAAAGCACTCGTATTCGGGCTTGATATGGTTCTCGATCATCCGCTGGCCGAAGGCCCGCATGGTGGGCATGTCGTTGACAAAGATGTCGTCGCCGAAGTTGCAGGTACCGCAGTCCAGGGTAGCCATCTCAGGGCAGAGCTCCGTGGGCTGGAGCCGCTCCTCGGGGGTCATGCCGGTGGCGCCGCCGGTGGAGGGGATGAGGATGACGCCGGGGCAGGCCGCCTTGATGGCGTCCAGCACCACCCGGAACCGCTCCCGATCCTGAGTGGGGGTGCCGTCGTCCTCCCGGACGTGGACGTGGATCACGGCAGCCCCTGCCTCGAAGGCGCTCTTGGCCTCCCGGACCATCTCTTCCACGGTGTAGGGAACAGCGGGGTTGTGCGCTTTGGTGACCTCTGCGCCGCAGATGGCCGCGGTGATAATCAGCTTTTCCATGACACGCCTCCTCCAAAAAATAATCGCTATCCCGCATCGGAGAGGATACTCTCCCTGCGGGATAGCGCTTCATGAACAAAAAAACACTACTCACGTCTGCGGGAGGGGTACTCTCGTTCAGACACAAATAGCGCTTCATGCTTCTCATGACAATCCGCAAGCTCTGGGCTTACGGCTCAGGGGGAGGGCTGTACGATTCACGTCCCCCTTCGGCGGAGCGGACATTCACAGAACACCTCGGGCTCGCCTGCCCTTGTCATTGCTCTGCTACCTTGCGCTCCGCGCCTCTATCCATGCATGTTATTCACTTTTGACAAATTTACTATAACTCAGCCCCTTTCGTTTGTCAACTATTTTTTGAGAATTTCCTCCGACAAAATTTTTCTCCCCTCCACGCACTTTTGTACGCTACAGCAGGACATTGCCGGGGTGCCACCCCGCAAAAAGGGCCGCCCGCGGGGGCGGCCCTTCCGGCTTACAGATCCGCCTGGAACAGCTCCATCAGGGTGTCGTCCAGCTTGAGCAGCCGGCACACCCGCAAAGCGTCCCGGGGACAGGGGGCTCCCGGCGGGGCGGGCAGCAGCCGGTAATCCATCCGCCGGGCGATGCGCCTGCGGGGGTCGTCCCCCTCGTCGCCCTGGATGTCCCGCACCAGGCCGGCCACCTGGTAGTGGGCCCCCGCCACGTCGCTGACCCCATCGTAGTGGGTGGTCATGAGGGCCACGCAGGTCTGCCGTCCCAGGTGGCGCACCAGGGCCCGGGCCAGGGCGGCCCCCTCCTGGGGGTTGGTGCCCCGGGCAAACTCGTCCAGAGCCACAAAAAAGAACTGCTTTCTGGTCTCCCGCAGCAGTTTGTCCAGCAGGTGGACCTCCTTGCCGAAGGAGGACAGCCCCCCGGCCCCCGGGCCGCTGTCGGCCAGGATGAGCTCCACCCGGTGGAACAGGGGGAGCACCGCCTTTTGGGCAAACACAAAGAACCCGCACTGACACAGCAGCAGGGAGAGGACGGTGGAGCGGAGGGACACGGTCTTGCCCCCCATGTTGGCCCCCGTGATGACGGTGCACCCCTTGCCCAGATCCAGGTCCAGGGGGGTGAATTCCTCCCCCCGCTCCCGCAGGTCCTCGGCCACCTGGGGGTGGAGCACCCCCTGGAGGGTAACGGCCTTCTCCTGGGTCAATTCGGGCCGGACACAGTGAAACCGCAGGGCCAGCTTGGCCTTGGCCACGATCAGGTCCAGCCGCCCCAGGGTGTCCATGGCGGCCAGGAACCGGGCCCGCCAGGTCATGAGCTGTTCGGTGAGCATCTGCCGCACCTCCAGCTCCAGCTGGTCCTCCCGTACCGCCAGCACCCGCCGCTTTTCCAGCAGGGGCCCCCGCTTGTCCTCCTGGGTCATGCGGATAGCCTTTTCCAGCTTGCCCTTCTCCGCCCGGAGGGGGGCCAGGTCGTTGTGGTAGGAGTTGACGATGGAAAAGGTGGGCAGCCGCCGCCCCTCCGGGTCCATCAGCTCCATGGCCTCCCCCAGGTCAGGGAAGATCAGCCCCTTCATCTGGGGCATCTGGGCGTAGGCCTGGGTGAGCTGCTCCAGGGTCACCAGAAAATGCTTGACCTCAAAGAGCTCCACCAGGTCGAAGGGCACCCCGGGCTCCCGGTCCAGGGAGCCCCGGATGTCGTGGAAGAGGGGCAGCTGCCGGGTGACTCCCCGGAGGGCGGCGTCTCCCCCGCCCCACAGCTCCATGGCCAGGGCGATGTTGTCAAATTCCTCTTCCAGGGCCTCCTCCTGGCCGGGGCCGTACCAGCGCAGGGCCCGGGCCAGGGTCTTGCCAAAGGGGGACAGGGGGCTCAGCCGCTCCAGCACCCACTGCAAGCCCGCATGTTCCCGCAGTTCATGGGTCAGTTCCATGTTACTCCTCCTTCACGTTGACCACCGGCAGGTCTATGGCCTGCCTCAGGGCGGAAATGAACGGCTCCGGCTCAAAGTGCCAGCCGTAGGCCGACCAGGGGTTGGCGGCCACGGCGGCAATGGTGAGCTCCCGGCGGACGTGGAGCGCCCCGCCGTTGCGCAGGAAGAGCTCCAGGGCACTCCGCCCGGCCAGCACATGGGTGGCGTCCTGGGTCACCAGGGTGGTGGCTGCCCCCCGGCGGGCCAGGGTTTTCAGCAGCGGGTCGGTAATCCCCCCCGCCGCCCACAGGGCCAGGGGCTTCCGGGGCAGCTTGTTCCACTTGGGATTGCCTCCCTCGTCCAGGGGCAGGTCCACCGGCTCCCCTTCCAGGGTAAACAGGGCAAACCGCCTCTCCTCCCCCGCCAGGGCAGAGCGCAGGCCGGGGTGCTCCGGCATTTTCCGGGCAAAGAGCCAGCAGGTGTGGGCGGTCTCGGCCACCACCAGCGCCATGTCCCGGTCCAGGGAGGCCCCGGTGCACAGCAGGGCCGCCCCCTCTACCCCGGCGCCCGCCAGGGACTTCCGGCCCGCCGCCCCGTCAATGAGCACCCGCTGGGCCCCCAACTCCATGAACCGGGCGGTGAGGGGCCCCAGCTGCCCGGCGGCGGAGGGGCCCGCCAGCTGGACATAGCCGTCGGACAGGGTGCGGAAGATGGCCACCGGCCCCAGGGGGGTCATGACGTCGGTGAGGTCCACCACCTCCAGGGTGGCGTCGCACAGGGTGAGCATCCCCCGGGCGGTGGCGAACAGGTCCCCCTCCTTCAGGTACAGGTCGGGCTTTTCCGTGCCGGTCACCAGGTCGGTGCGCTCCCCGTCCCGGCCTACCGAGGTGAGGGCCAGCCGCTCCTCCCCCAGCTCGGCCATGAGCCGGCGCATGGCGGTGGTCTTGCCCGCGTTCTTGCACAGGCCGATGACGGTCACCGGCGAGACGTCCCCCACCAGGGGGGCTAACAGCAGTTCCAAAGCAGGGCCTCCCTTCCAAGACTTTTTTGTGAGATTTGTCAAGGCCATTATATCGGCCCGCCATGGGGCTGTCAATGGGGTCCATGGGCGAAAAAAATCCGCCCTGTGCCGGAAAACCCATGCACAGGGCGGATTTTTATTCAGAAAACTTACTCCTTGGAGAACTGATCCTTGCCCACGCCGCACAGGGGGCAAACCCACTCGGCAGGCACCTTCTCCCAGGGAGTACCGGCGGCCACGCCGTTGTCGGGGTCCCCGTTGGCGGGATCGTAAATGTAGCCGCAGACATCGCATACATACTTATCCATATTCATTTGCTCCTTTTTTATTTCGGGCCCGGCAGGGCCAGGGAAACAGCCTTGCCCATTCCCCTGTCCTGTGATATGATACCCTTGTTACATCATCTTTTATAACACATTGGGGGACCTCTTGAAAATTGACAATATTGCCATAAATTCTTCTCTGGCGCTGGCTCCTATGGCCGGAGTGACCGATCTGGGCTTCCGCACCATCTGCCGGGAACTGGGGGCGGGGTATACCGTCACCGAAATGGTGAGCGCCAAGGCCCTGTGCTACCAGGATAAAAAGTCCATTCCCCTGCTGAAGCTGGGGGAGGGAGAGCATCCCGCCGCCGTCCAGCTCTTCGGCAGCGACCCCGCCTGCATGGAGCAGGCCGCCGGCATCGCGGCGGAGGTGTCCGGGGCGGACGTCATCGACATCAATATGGGCTGCCCGGTGCCCAAGGTGGCCAACTCCGGGGACGGTTCGGGGCTGATGAAAAACCCCGACCTGGCAGTACGGGTGGCCGAGGCGGTGATTCGGGGCGCGGGCGGAAAGCCGGTGACGGTGAAATTCCGGCTGGGCTGGGACAAGGGCTCCATTAACTGCGTGGAGTTTGCCAAGGCCATGGAGCAGGCCGGGGTGGCCGCCGTGGCGGTCCACGGCCGCACCAAGACCCAGATGTACTCGGGCGCCGCCAACTGGGACTACATCCGGGCGGTGAAAGAGGCGGTGTCCATTCCGGTCATGGCCAACGGGGACATTTTCGAGCCCCGGGACGCGGTGCGCATTTTGAAGTACACCGGGGCGGACATGGCCATGATCGGCCGGGGCTGCTTCGGCAACCCCTGGCTGTTCCAGCGGGCTCAGGCCGCCCTGGAGGGGAAGGAGATCCCGCCCCTGCCCCCGCTGGCGGAGCGGTGTGACACGGCGGTGCGGCAGTTTGAGCTCTCCGCTGCCCAGAAGGGAGAGCACATCGCCTGCCTGGAGGCCCGGAAGCACTACGCCTGGTACCTGAAGGGGGTTCCCTACGCCGGGTACTACAAGGAACAGATCAGCCACGTGTCCACCCTGGAGGACATCTACCGGGTAACCGCCGGCATCAAGCGGGATCTGAGGGATGATCCCAGACAATAGGGCCGCCATACAGGACGGCCGCAAAGCAAAAGGCAGGTGAGATAGGCATGAGACCGGAATGGGAGCTGGTACAGCGGGCCCGGCAGGGGGATGAGTCCGCCTTCGGGGAGCTGGTGGAGCAGAATCAGGGGCGGATCTACAATCTGGCCCTGCGGATGGTGAACAATCCGGACGACGCGGCGGAGCTATGCCAGGAGGCCTTTCTCAACGCCTGGAAGGGCCTGGGGAAGTTCCAGGGGGACAGCTCCTTCGCCACCTGGCTCTACCGGCTGACCAGCAACGTGTGCATCGACTTTCTCCGGAAGGAGAAACGGCGCAGCGCCCTGTCCATGACCTTGTCCCTGGACGACGAGGAAGAGGCCCGCCAGGCCGAGCTGCCCGACGAGCGCTTCTCCCCCCACCAGGAGGCCGAGCGCCGGGAGCGGCAGGCCATGCTGCGGGCGGGGCTGAGCATCCTGACCCCCGAGCACCGGCGGGTGCTCATCCTCCGGGAGCTGGAGGGCCTGTCCTACGGGGAGATCGCCCAGCTGCTGGAGCTGGAGGAGGGCACGGTAAAATCCCGCATTGCCCGGGCCCGGCTGGCCCTTCGGAAATATTTATTGGAGACAGGGAACTTTTTCTCTCCTCCCTCGTCCAAAGATTGAACAAAGGGGAAGAGATCCCCAGAGAGGAGGGAACGATATGCTGAACTGTGATCAGGCCCTGGAGCTGCTGAGCGCCCGGCTGGACGGCCCCCTGGGGCCGGAGGACGCCGCCGCGCTGGAGGAACATCTGTCGGTATGTCCGGCATGCCGGGCCCTCGCGGATGACCTGGCCGTCCTCCACGACGAGCTGCCCCTGCTGGCTGCCCAGCCCCCCGCCGGGCTGAAGGAGAACGTGATGGCCCAGATCCACGCCTCCAAGGTCACCCCCTTCCAGAGCAAGAAACGCCAGTGGCGCTGGCAGAGCCTGGCCTCCCTGGCGGCGGTGGCCGCCCTGGTGGTGGTGGGTTACACCGCCGCCGGCCGGATTACCGACGGGGCCCTGACCTCGGGCACCACCGGCGCGGCAGTTCCCGCCGCCACCGAACAGGCGGCAGGCGAGGGCTCCGGAGCCGTGGCCCGGGCCAACATCGAGCCGTTTGCCGTGGGCGGCGACATCGCCGTTGAGGAGAACCCGGATGTCACCCCCCTGCCCACCCCGCCGGCGGACGCCATCACCCAGAGCGAGGCCGCCCTGGCCCTGGCCCGGTACCTGGGCTGGCCGGAGGAAGTGCTCACCGGGGACAGCAGCGGTAAGCTCACCGGCCCCGCCGACGCCGACGGCACCACCCGCTCCATCATTTGCGCGGGCCTCAGCGCCGACGGCTCCGGCTGGCTGTGCCAGCTGGAGGAGATCACTCCCGGCCCCGACGGCGTGGCCAGCTGCACCTCCTACACCGTCTCCTTTGACGGCACCGTCATCGCCCCATAAGCCCCATTTGTGAAAGAGACTGTCCACGTTTGTGGGCGGTCTTTTTTCTTTACCAGGGCGTTTGCGCGGTTTTTCTAAAATTTCTGTTGTAACCAGCAGCAGTTTCATGTATAATGGACAACAGCAGTTCTCATACTGCCCGGCGATTCCAAATGTAAGGAGAGGAAACTAGTTATGAGCTATTCCGTACAAAATATCCGCAACGTATGCCTGCTGGGACACGGCGGCAACGGAAAGACCTCCCTGGCGGAGAGCATGCTGTATTTGACCGGTGGCACCCCCCGGCTGGGCAATCCCGCCGACGGCAACACCGTTTGTGATTATGATCCCGAGGAAACCCGCCGCCAGATTTCCATCTCCACGGCGGTGGCTCCTGTAGAATACAACGGCTGCAAGATCAACGTGCTGGACACTCCGGGCTACTTTGACTTCACCGGCGAGGCCATTGAGGCCCTCCAGGTGTCCGACGCCGCCATCATCGTCTGCTCCGCCAAGGCGGGCATGAGCGTGGGCGCCGAGAAGGCCTGGAAGCTGTGCCAGCAGCGCAAGCTCCCCCGGCTCCTCTACATCTCCAAGACCGACGAGGAGAATTCCGACTACAACGCCGCCTTCGAAACCCTGCGGGAGCGCTTCGGCAAGAACATCGCCCCTGTGGTGGCCCCCATCTGGGACGCCGACAAGAAGGTCATCGGCTTCATCGACGTGCTCCATAAGCGCGCCTTCGAGCCCGGCCCCAAGGGCGAGCGCATCGAGATCGAGGTGCCCGAGGACAAGCTGCCCGTGCTGGATGAGCTGTACGACGCCCTGAAGGAGTCCGTGGCCGAGACCAGCGAGGAGCTGATGGAAAAATACTTCTCCGGCGAGGACTTCACCTACGCCGAGATGATCCAGGGCCTGCGGACGGGCGTGAAGGACCTGTCCCTTTTCCCCGTGGTGTGCGGCTCCGCCGTCACCGGCCTGGGCACCCGTATGCTGCTGGACATCATCGTGGAGCTGCTCCCCTCTCCCCTGGAGGGCCAGCCTCTCATGGGCGAGAATGAGCAGGGCGAGCTGGATGAGTTCGTGCCCTTCCCCGGCGCTCTGCCCTGTGCTCTGGTGTGGAAGACCGTGTCCGACCAGTACGGCAAGTACTCCTTCGTCAAGGTGCTCTCCGGCAACCTGAAGCCCGATATGCAGATGGTCAACGCCCGCACCGGCGCCACCGAGAAGCTGGGCCGGCTGTACGTCATGAAGGGCAAGAAGGCCGAGGAGGTCAAGGAGCTGGAGTGCGGCGACATCGGCGCCATCGGCAAGATGGATAAGGTCAAGACCGGCGACACCCTCTCCGATCCCCGGAAGGTGGTCAAGATCGAGGCCATTCCCTTCCCCGAGCCCTGCTACTCCGTGGCCATCACCCCCAAGACCAAGGGTCAGGAGGACAAGGTGGCCGCCGGCCTCATCCGCCTCAATGAAGAGGACGTCACCTTCAACTGGGTGAACAATGCCGAGACCCACCAGATGGTGGTCTCCGGCACCGGCGATATGCAGATGGACGTGATCCTGTCCCGGCTGAAGAGCCGCTTCGGCGTGGACGCGGAGCTGTCCGAGCCCCGGGTGGCCTACCGTGAGAAGATCCGCAAGAAGGTGGAGGTCCAGGGCCGTCACAAGAAGCAGACCGGCGGCCACGGCCAGTTCGGCGACGTGTGGATGCGCTTTGAGCCCGGCGACAGCGAGGAGCTCCAGTTCTGCGAAGAGGTCGTGGGCGGCGCTGTGCCCAAGAACTACTTCCCCGCGGTGGAAAAGGGCCTGCGGGAAGCCGTGGTGCACGGCGTGCTGGCCGGCTATCCCGTGGTGTACCTGAAAGCCACCCTGTACGACGGCTCCTACCACCCCGTGGACTCCTCCGAAATGGCCTTCAAGACCGCCGTTCAGCTGGCCTACAAGGCCGGTATGCCCCAGGCCAACCCCGTGCTGCTGGAGCCCATCGGCGAGCTGAAGGTCACCATCCCCGACAGCTACATGGGCGACGTCATCGGCGACCTGAACAAGCGCCGGGGCCGCATCATGGGCATGAATCCCGACGGCGAGGGCAACCAGGTGGTGGAGGCTGAGGTTCCTATGGCCGAGATGGGCCGCTACGCCATCGACCTGCGCTCCATGACCCAGGGCCGCGGTTCCTTCACCTTCCACTTTGTCCGCTACGAGGACGCCCCCCCTGCCGCCCAGGAGAAGGCCATCGAGGCTGCCAAGGCCATGCAGGACGAGGCCAACTGATCCTAAATTGGGGGCGGACTCGGTCCGGCGCTTTGCGCCGTCCAAGCGTTTTGCCCTTTGGGCAAAACCTTGATGCCGGGGCAATTCACTTGTCCCGTGCAGATGAAATCCGCCCGCAGGGCTCCCGGCGGAATAAATTCCGCCGGGACGGACGCCCCCCCTGCCGCCCAGGAGAAGGCCATTGAGGCTGCCAAGGCCATGCAGGACGAGGCCAACTGATCCAACCATCCGACAGTCACCCGCAGGGGACTCGACCGCTTGCGGTCGGGTCCCCTTTTCATCCCCGAATTCACCCGAACCTGTACCAGACCTGAAAAAGGAGGCAATGAAATGAACGGTAACAGACGGATCGTGGCCCTTCTGCTGGCCGCCGCCCTGACGGTCTCCCTGGCCGGCTGCGGCGGGGGCACCAAGGACGCCACCGCCAACATCAAGGCCGCCCTGGAAAAGGCCAACGCGGTGGAGAGCATGGACGCCACCATGCTGATGGAGATGGACATGAGCATCCTGGGGATATCCATGGAGACTGAGACCATGATGACTATGTCCTGCTTTAACGACCCCCTGCGGCTGAAAGCCGACATGACCATGGACATGGGGGATCTGGGCTCGGTGTCCATGAGCATGTACGCCAACACCGACGGGGATGACTACACGATGTACCTCTACGACGGCACCAGCTGGACGGTGGACTCGGTGGATATGGGCGATCTGCTCCAGTACGACGCCCAGCAGAGCATGAACCTGTACCTGGAGCACGCCGCCAGCTTCACTCTGGCGGGCTCCGAGGAGATCAACGGCTCCACCGCCGACAAGTACACCGGCGTCATCCCCGGGGAGGCTATGAGCGAGGTCATGTCCAAGAGCGCCGCCACCTCCAGCATGGAGTCCATGACCGGCGAGCTGGACATGGATCTGTCCGAGCTGTACAAGGACGTGGGGGATCTGCCCATCACCGTGTGGGTGGACCGGCAGAGCGGCTACCCGGTGCGCTACTATCTGGTCATGACCAAGATGATGCAGTCCATCCTGGAAAAAACCATGGCCGCCGCTGTGGAGTCGGGAGAGGCCAACCTCAGCGGGATGATGACCGTGAACCAGCTGACCATCACCATGGACTGCTACAACTTTGGCAACGCCACCGAGTTTACCATCCCCGACGAGGCCCTCCAGGCCGCCCAGGATGGCGACTCCATGGGCTTGCGCTGATCCAGGAATGATCGCCGCTGACTGCATAAAAAATGACCGCCACAGGCGGTCATTTTTTTGCTTATTTTTTGTGGTACAGTTTGTTGGTCTCATACTGGGGCTCGCAGGTGAGCCGGAGGCCCAGCTTGCTGTAGGTGCCCGAGTCCACCGGGGAGAGGATGACGGTGGAGTGGGCCTCGCACCCCCGGAGGGCGGAGAGCTGATCCAGGGCCTGCTTGGCCAGGGGGTTGGTGGTGGCGGAGATGGCCAGGGCAATGAGGATCTCGTCGGAGTGGAGCCGGGGGTTCACCGACCCCAGGTGGTGGACCTTCACCTGCTGGATGGGCTCGATGGCCTCCCGGGAGATCAGGTGGTGCCGGTGGTCGATGCCCGCCAGGGCCTTCAGCGCGTTGAGCAGCGTGGAGGAGGAGGGGCCCATCAGGTCGGTGGTCTTGCCGGTAACCACCTGTCCGTCGGGGAGCTGGATGGCTCCGGCGGGGTTGCCGGTCTCCTCGGCCACCTGGGCGGCGGCGGCCACCACCGGACGGATGGACACGTCCACATGGGCCTGCTGCATGATCATCTCCAGCTTGTACACCAGCTCGTCATCGGCAGTGCCCACCCGCCGGTCGCACAGGGCGGTATAGTACCGGCGGACGATCTCCTGCTGGGCGGCGGCACGCACCGCCTCGTCGTCCACGATGCACTTGCCCGCCATATTCACACCCATATCGGTGGGGGATTTATAGGGGCACTTCCCCATGATCTTCTCCAGCATGGCGGACAGCACGGGGAAGATCTCCACATCCCGGTTGTAGTTCACCGTGGTCTCCCCGTAGGCAGACAGGTGGAAGGGGTCGATCATGTTCACGTCCCCCAGGTCGGCGGTGGCCGCCTCGTAGGCCAGGTTCACCGGGTGCTGGAGGGGCAGATTCCAGATGGGGAAGGTCTCAAACTTGGCGTACCCCGCCTTGATCCCCCGCTTGTACTCGTGGTAGAGCTGGGACAGGCACACCGCCATTTTGCCGCTGCCCGGGCCGGGGGCGGTGACCACCACCAGGGGCCGGCCGGTTTCGATATAGTCGTTTTTGCCATATCCCTCGTCGCTGACGATGAGGGGCAGGTTGTGGGGATAGCCCACAATGGGGTAGTGCAGGTAGGTCTTTACCCCCAGGTGCTCCATCCGGCGGCGGAAGGCGTCGGCGGCGGGCTGACCGGCATACTGGGTGATGACCACGCTGCCCACCAGCAGGCCCTGGCTCCGGAATGCGTCAATGAGCCGCAGCACATCCACGTCGTAGGTAATGCCCAGGTCGCCCCGGACCTTGTTCTTCTCAATGTCGTTAGCGCAGATGGCGATGACCACCTCCACCGAATCCCGCAGCTCCTTCAGCATCCGGATCTTGCTGTCCGGCTCGAATCCCGGCAGCACCCGGGAGGCGTGGTGATCGTCAAAGAGCTTGCCCCCGAACTCCAGGTAGAGCTTGTTGTCGAACTTGCCGATCCGCTCCCGGATGTGCGCCGACTGGAGTTCCAGATACTTCTGATTATCAAATCCCATCCTGTCCATTGACAGACTCCGTCCCTTCTCCAGAAAAATTCAATCAACAGCTGCCATTATACCACAATTCCCCACGCCATGACAGGATATTTTCCGGCCCAGGTCATTTTTATGCACATTGCACCCCTCAGGGCTCCTGTTCCCGCCGGTATTCCTCCATCTCCAGCGCGTCCCGGGCCTCCAGGCCCCGCGCTCCGGCCAGGCCCTCCACATGGTGGGTGAACTCGTGGGACAGGGTGGTGTACAGCTCATCCTCCCAGTCCTCCCGTGTCCAGTCCTCCTGCTCCGCCAGGGCGGCGAAGGAGCCGTAGTACAGGTTGATATACTTCCCCATCATGTCGTTGCAGTACTCCCCCATGATGTACAGGTCCTTTCCGGCGGGGTCCTCCTCCGCCTGGGGCAGCAGGGAGATCCCCCCATTCAGATCCCGGTAAAATTCTTCTGGAAACTCCTCCGCCAGCTCATCCAGCAGGTCGCCCACTTCGTCAAAGCTGAGGATCATGCCAACCCCTCCTTGGGCTTTTTCATGGTCAGGGAGATACGCTTTTTCTTCTCGTCCACCGCCAGTACCCACACGGTGACGATATCCCCCACGGCGCACACCTCGCTGGGGTGGCGCACCCGGCGGTTGGACAGCTGGGAGATGTGGACCAGCCCGTCCTGGTGGACGCCGATATCCACAAACGCCCCGAAGTCGATGACGTTGCGGACGGTGCCCGTCAGCTCCATGCCGGGGCGCAGATCCTTCATCTCCAGCACGTCGGTGCGGAGGATGGGGCGGGGCAGCTCGTCCCGGGGGTCCCGGCCGGGCTTGCACAGCTCTTTCACAATGTCCTCCAGGGTGGGCAGACCCACCCCGCAGACTTCCGCCGCCTTCCCTTTGCCGCAGGCCTCCACCCGGCCGGCCAGCTCCCCGATGGCCCCGTCGGCCACGTCCTTCAGGGTGTAACCGCACAGCTCCAGCAGCTTTTGAGCCGCCTCGTAGCTCTCCGGGTGCACCCCGGTGTGGTCCAGCACCTGTTTGCTCTCGGGTACCCGGAGGAACCCGGCACACTGCTCAAAGGCCTTAGGGCCCACCTTGGGCACCTTCAAGACCCCCTTGCGGGTGGTAAAGGCCCCGTTTTCCTCCCGGAATTTGACGATATTCTTGGCGGTAGTGTTGTTCAGGCCCGCCACATAGGACAGCAGCGGGGCGGAGGCGGTGTTCAGGTCCACCCCCACGGCGTTGACGCAGTCCTCCACCACACCCTCCAGGGTCTCGTCCAGCCGGGCCTGGGGCATGTCGTGCTGGTACTGGCCCACTCCGATGCTCTTGGGGTCGATCTTCACCAGCTCCGCCAGGGGGTCCTGGAGCCGCCGGGCGATGGACACGGCGCTTCTCAGGTTCACGTCGTAGTCGGGGAACTCCTCCGCCGCCAGCTTGGAGGCGGAGTACACGCTGGCCCCCGCCTCGTTGACAATCATATAGCTGACGCCGCCCTCCAGCTTGCGGATCATCTCCACCGCCATCTGCTCGGTCTCCCGGCTGGCGGTGCCGTTGCCGATGGCGATGTGGACCACGCCGTGCTTCCGGATCAGTCTGGACAGGGTTTCGATGGCCTCCTGCTTTTTCTTCTCGCTGAAGGTGGGGTAGACCACCGCCGTGTCCAGCACCTTGCCGGTGGGGTCCACCACCGCCACCTTGCAGCCGTTGCGGTAGCCCGGGTCCAGGCCCATGGTGACAAACCCCTTCACCGGGGGCTGCATCAGCAGGGGTTTCAGGTTGAGGCCGAACATTTTGATGGCCCCCTCGTTGGCGTTTTCCGTCAGCAGGTTGCGCATCTCCCGCTCCACCGAGGGGAAGATCAGCCGGTCGTAGGCGTCCTCGGCGGCGGAGTGGACAAAGGCCATGGCGGGGGCGCCGGGCCGGAGCACCTTCCGGCGGACGGGCACCAGGGCGGCCTCCCGGTCCATATCCACCGCCACCTTCAGGATGTCCTCCCGCTCCCCCCGGTTGATGGCCAGCACCTGGTGGCCCTGGAGCTTGCTCAGGGGGGATCTGAAGTCGTAATACAGCCGGTACACGCTGTCCTCCGGCTCCTTGGCCGCGGCGGCGGACACCAGGTACCCCCGCTTCCACACCAGCTCCCGCAGCAGCTTGCGGATGTCGGCGTCGTCGGAGATCTGCTCGGCGATGATGTCGCTGGCCCCCTGGAGGGCCTCCTCCACCGTCTCTACCCCCTTCTCCGGGTCGATGTAGTCCCGGGCGGCTTCCTCCGGGGCGGGGCCGTCCATGGCCTGGGCAAACAGGAGGGTAGCCAGGGGCTCCAGCCCCTTCTCCCTGGCCACGGTGGCCCGGGTGCGCCGCTTCTGCTTGTAGGGCCGGTACAGGTCCTCCACCTCCGCCAGGGTGGCGGCGGCGTCGATGGCGGCGGAGAGCTCCTCCGTCAGCTTGCCCTGGCCCTCGATGGCGGACTTGACTTCCTCCCGCCGCTTGTCCAGGTTCCGCAGGTATTGCAGCCGGTCGGCCAGGGTGCGCAGGGTGGTGTCATCCATGGCCCCGTGGAGCTCCTTGCGGTAGCGGGCGATAAAGGGGATGGTGTTGCCCTCGTCGATGAGCTCCACCACATTCTGAACATAGGTCTCCTTCTGGCCCAGTTCCCTGGCCAGGGTGGCAATGATGGTATCCATAGGGTTCTCCTTTGCGCGAAATATCCCCTTTATTTTACCCGCTTTTTTCCGTCAAGTCCAGCGATTTTCCCCGGCAGGACAAAAGCGCCTGCCAGGCGGCAGGCGCTTTTGGGGCGTGGGTCAGATGGTCTCCAGGAATTTGAGGAAGGCGGCCTTTCCCTCCGGAGTGCGGGCGTACACCCCGGCGTGCTCCAGCACCTTGGCAAACACCAGGCCGGTCTCCTTGTACACGATATCCAGGGCGTTGTCGGCGGTAATCTGGTACTTGCCCGCAAACCCCTGGGCCCAGTCGGCGTGGGCGGCGGTGAGGGGATCGGCGGTCAGGTCGCCGCCGTTAGCCAGCTTGTCCGCCACGGCGGCCAGCTCTTCCTTCAGCCGGGCGGGGAGCACCGCCAGGCCCATGACCTCGATGAGGCCGATGTTCTCCTTCTTGATGTGGTGGAGCTCGGCGTGGGGGTGGTAGACCCCCAGGGGGTGCTCTTGGGTGGTGATGTTGTTGCGGAGCACCAGGTCCAGCTCGTAGTCCTCCCCCCGACGGCGGGCGATGGGGGTGATGGTGTTGTGGGGCTCCCCGTCGGTCTCGGCGAAGATGAAGGCGGCCTCGTCGGTATAGCCACGCCAGGCGGTGAGAATTTTGTCGGCCAGCTCCACCAGCCGGGCCGGGTCGGCGGCGGTGATGCGGACCACCGACATGGGCCACTTGACGATGCCGGCCCGCACGTCCTCAAAGCCGGGGAAGGTGAAAGGGGTCTCCACAGGGGCCTTGGCCATGGCGAAGGTGTACCGGCCCCCCTGGAAGTGGTCGTGGGCCAGGATGGAGCCGCCCACGATGGGCAGGTCGGCGTTGGAGCCCACGAAGTAGTGAGGGAACTGGCCCACGAAGTCCAGCAGCTTGGCAAAGCAGGCCCGGTCGATCTTCATGGGGGTGTGCTCCCGGTTGAGGCAGATGCAGTGCTCGTTGTAGTACACATAGGGGGAGTACTGCAAAAACCAGGGGGAGCCGTTGATGGTGATGGGGACGATGCGGTGGTTCTGCCGGGCGGGGTGGTTCACCCGGCCGGCGTACCCCTCGTTCTCGGCGCACAGCTGGCACCGGGGATAGGCGGAGGCGGGCAGGTTGCGGGCGGCGGCGATGGCCTTGGGGTCCTTCTCCGGCTTGGACAGGTTGATGGTCACGTCCAGCTCGCCGTACTCTGTGGGGGCCTTCCACTGCACATCCTTGGCAATGCGGTCCCGGCGGATGTAGTTGGTGTCCTGGCTGAATTTGTAGTACCAGCTTGTGGCCTTTTGGGGGTCCTCCGCCCGGAGAGCCTGGAAGGTTTCGATGACCTGGGCGGGCCGGGGGGTGAGCACCCCCATGAGGCCGGTGTCGAACAGGTCCCGGTAGACGATGGAGTTCTCCTCCAGCACCCCCCGCTCATAGGCGTCGTCGGTGAGGGCGTCCAGCACGGCGGGCAGGTCGATGTCCGCCGGGGCCTCCCCTTCGGGGGGCGTATAGCTGTCCAGCTTGAGCTGGGCCAGCAGGGCGTTCACCGCCCACAGCTCCTCGCAGGGCTGGATCAGGCCGGTGCGCAGGGCATAGGTCACCAGTTGGAAAATGGCTTCGTTGCGTTCCATGACTGTCCCTCCTTAACCCCAGACCACGGCGCCGCCCACAGGGCGGATGGACAGCACATGGCAGCTGCCCTCCCCCAGCAGGGGCTCCACCTGGGCCTTGAACTGCTCCAACATGTCCAGGGGCACAAAGGCCTGGATGGTGCCGGCAAAGCCACCGCCGTGGACCCGGTAGGCCCCCCGGCCGGCCAGGGCGGTCTCGGCCACCGCCAGGGCCACCGCCATGGCCTGCTCCTGCACCGCCCCGGCGGGGACGATATCCTGGAGATACATCCAGGAGGAGCGGCCGGACTCCTTCACCAGGGCCAGGAAGGAATCAAAGTCCCCCTGCTCCAGAGCGTCGGCCTCGGCCTCCACCCGCTGGTCGTCGGCAAAGAAGTGGAGGGCCCGCAGCACCGCCCGATCCCCGAACTGCTTGCGCAGGGCGGGCAGGTTGGCCAGCACATCGGCCTGGGACAGCTGGCGCAGCACTTCCTTGCCAAACCAGCCGGCGATGGCCTTCATGTCCTGGGGGATGGCGGCGTACTCGGCGGTGAGGTCGGCGTGGCTGGCCCCCGAGTCGATGATGCACAGGGCGTAGCCCGCGGCGTTCAGGTCCACCTGCATGGGCCGCACCACCGGCTTGGCGGGGTCGGCAAAGTCGATGGCCACCGCGCCTCCCACGGAGGAGGCGGTCTGGTCCATCAGGCCACTGGGCTTGCCGAAGTAGACGTTTTCGGCGTACTGGCCGATCTGGGCAATGGCCACGGCGTCCAGGGCATCCTGGCAGAACAGGTGGTTGAGGATGACCCCCAGCAGCACCTCGCAGGCCGCCGAGGAGGACAGGCCGGAGCCGGGCAGCACGTCGGAGACGGCGTAGGCGTCAAAGCCCGCCACCGGGTAGCCCATGCCGGCGATGCGGTCGGCCATGCCCCGGACCAGGGCGGGGGTGCTCTCCTTCTCGTCCTCCCGGGGGCCGCTGCCGTCCAGGGCCACCTCCACCATGGGCCAGCCCTCAGACTGGAAGCGGATGGTGTTGGTGCCGTTGGGGGCGGCGCAGGCCAAAAAGTCCAGGTTAACGGCGGCGGCCAGCACCCGGCCGTGCTGGTGATCGGTGTGGTTGCCGCAGATCTCGGTGCGGCCAGGGGCGGACAGGATGGCCACCTGGGCGTCCTCTCCCTTGTCAAAGGCGGTCTGGAATCCCTTTACCAGGTCAGTCACTCTCGCCCGGGCGGTCTGGGCCTCTCCCCCGCAGCGCAGAGTGCGCAGGGTCTGGTCCAGCTCGCCCCGCTCCAGCGCCTGGAACAGTGCGGTGATCTCGGTCATAGCAGCTTCCCCTTTTCTCTTTGATGGGGCTCCATTGCCCCTTTCAACGAAACTTATCATACCACATTTTCAGGTAACTGCCAATATGCCGCCGCCAGTTTGGCACAGATTTCCCCCGGGAAACGAAGGACCGCCGGGGGCGCTTCCCCCGGCGGTCCGATGGTTCAATCAAACGCTGTATCCAGCACTCAGCACAGGCCGTATCCGGCGGGCACCTTGTCGTCCAGCATGATGAGGTGGAGCTTCTCGGTGCCGTCGGGCTCCTCCTTCACGGCGGAGATAAGCATACCGTTGGACTCCAGGCCCATCATCTTCCGGGGGGCCAGGTTGGTGCAGGCCACCACCGTCTTGCCCACCAGCTCCTCGGGCTCATAATACTCGTGGATACCGGAGAGGATCTGCCGGGGCTTGCCCTCGCCGCAGTCCAGGGTGAAGCGGAGCAGCTTCTTGCTCTTCTTCACCGGCTCGCAGGCCAGGATCTTGGCGGTGACAAAGTGGACCTTGTTGAAGTCGTCGATGGTGATATACTCGGGCTCCTTCTCCTCCGCCGGGACGGCGGCGGCTTTGGCGGCCTCCTCCAGGGCGGCCAGCTCCTCCAGCTCCTTGGCCATGTCGATGCGGGGGAAGAGGCCGGCCCCCTTGGTCACCGGGGCGTCCACCGGCAGCAGACCCCACTGGCTGGCGGCCTCCCAGGTCCGCAGCTCCGCTCCGGCGCCGATCTGGTCAAAGATGCTCTGGCAGGTGGCGGGCATGAAGGGGGTGAGGAGGACGGCGGAGATGCGCACGCACTCCAGCAGGTTGTACAGCACCCGGGCCAGGCGGCCCTTCTGGGCCTCGTCCTTGGCCAGCAGCCAGGGCTTGTTCTCGTCGATATACTTGTTGGCCCGGCCGACCAGCTTGAACACCTCCATCAGGGCGTTCTGGAAGGCATAACCCTCCATCTGGGCCTCATAGGCGTTCCGCAGGCCCTTTGCCAGACCGATGAGCTCGTCGTCCTGGGCGGGGTCGGCGTCGGGGCAGGCGGGCAGATTGGGCCCGAAATACTTGCCCACCATGGCGGTGGTGCGGCTGACCAGGTTGCCCAGATCGTTGGCCAGGTCGGTGTTGATGCGGCTGATGAGGGTCTCGTTGGAGAAGTTGCCGTCGGTGCCGAAGGGGAACTCCCGCAGCAGGAAGTACCGCAGGGCGTCCACCCCGTACCGCTCGGCCAGCAGGTAGGGGTCCACCACGTTGCCCTTGGACTTACTCATCTTACCGCCGTCCAGCAGCAGCCAGCCGTGGCCGAACACCTTCTTGGGCAGGGGCATGTCCATGCTCATGAGCATGGCGGGCCAGATGATGGAGTGGAAGCGGACAATCTCCTTGCCGATGAAGTGGACGTCGGCGGGCCAGAACTTGTCGTAGTCGTCATACTTGTCGTTCATGAAGCCCAGGGCGGTGGTGTAGTTGAACAGAGCGTCAATCCACACATACACCACATGGCCGGGGTCAAAGTCCACGGGGATGCCCCACTGGAAGGAGGTGCGGGAGACGCACAGATCCTCCAGGCCGGGCTTGATGAAGTTGTTCACCATCTCATTGACCCGGGAGCGGGGCTCCAGGAAGTCGGTGTTCTCCAGCAGGTCCTGGATGCGGTCGGCGTACTTGGACAGGCGGAAGAAGTAGGCCTCCTCCTCGGCGTCCTGAACCTCCCGTCCGCAGTCGGGGCACTTGCCGTCCACCAGCTGGGACTCGGTCCAGAAGGACTCGCAGGGCTTGCAGTACTTGCCCACGTACTTGCCCTTGTAGATGTCCCCCTTGTCGTACATGGCCTTAAAGATCTTCTGAATGGCGGCCACATGATAGTCGTCGGTGGTGCGGATGAACCGGTCGTTGGAGATGTTCATCAGCTTCCACAGGTCCTTCACCCCCTGGGGCCCTTCCACAATGCGGTCCACGAACTCCTTGGGGGAGACCCCGGCCTCCTTGGCCTTGTCCTCGATCTTCTGGCCGTGCTCATCGGTACCGGTGAGGAACATCACGTCATAGCCCTGGAGCCGCTTGTACCGGGCCATGGCGTCGGTGGCCACGGTGCAGTAGGTGTGGCCGATGTGGAGCTTGTCGCTGGGGTAGTAGATGGGGGTGGTAATATAGAATTTCTTTTTCTCAGACATCAGAGGTTCCCTCCGTATCGTTCTCGACCGGCTTCGCGGGGAGAGGCCGGGCGGCATTGTACAGCAGAATGGCGCTGTTCGTCAGCAGGTAGAGGATGGTGAAGCAGTAGAGCAGCACGGTGGACCAGCTGTGCTGGTCAGCCAGGGTGGTGAGGGAGAAGTACGCCGCCAGCAGGGAGAAAAAGATGGCGGCCGCCGGCTTGCCCTTTTCGAAGGAGAACCCGGCGATGAAGTAGAGGGCCAGCAGCCCGGAGATGATGGCGAAGAGCTCATACACATAGTCCAGCTGCACCGGGTCCCCCGCCCGGACCTGATAGGCGGCGATGAGCCACACACAGTAGGTGAATGCGGGCACCAGCAGGGCGGCGCTGTACTTGCCCTTGCCCTCCTCCCGGAAGTGGTTGCGCACCGTGGCCAGCACGCAGAACCCGGAGGCCACCGCCATCACCGCCACGATGAGGGTGGTGTACATGCGGGCCCCGTCCCGGGCAAACTCCATGGCGCCCATTCCGCCCGCCCCCAGCAGCAGGAAGGCGGAGAGCACCCCGGTCATGGCGTACAGGGTATTGCCCCTGGCCCGGAAGGCAACGTCGCAGCCGCCGAAGTCGGGATATTTCCCCCGGCTCAGGGCCAGCAGCGCCACCGCCATCACCACCGACAGCAGGATGAGGGCCGTGGTGGCCGGAGCCCCGGCGATGGGCAGGCCGGTGTCCGCCTCAAAGGCGGTGGCCAGCTCCCACCGGCGCAGGCCGAAACCCACCCCGCCGCCGATGACGGCAACGGCGGGCAAAAGGATCTCTTTTCGCATAGACAGCATCCTTTCCGGATGAATAGTACAGGTATTGATTATAGCACAGTTTTACGGAAATGGCACGGATTTCTTTTTGCCGTGTCCGCCCCGCGCGCCTTACTCCTGCTTCTGGCTCTCCAGGTACTCGTCATAAGTCATCTTCCGGTCGATGAGCTGGCCGTCGGCGGTGAAGTCGAACACCCGGTTACACACGGTCTGGATGAGCTGATGGTCGTGGGAGGCCACCAGCACGTTGCACTTGACGGCCTCCAGGCCGTTGTTGAGGGCGGCGATGGACTCCAGGTCCAGGTGGTTGGTGGGCTGGTCCAGCAGCAGCACGTTGGCCCCGGACAGCATCATCCGGGAGAGCATACACCGCACCTTCTCCCCGCCGGAGAGCACCTTCACAGGCTTGTACACCTCGTCTCCGGAGAAGAGCATCCGGCCCAGGAAGCCCCGGAGGTAGGCCTCGTGGGGGTCGGGGGAGAACTGGCGGAGCCACTCCACCAGGTTGTCGTCGCAGTCCTTGAAGAACTCCGTGTTGTCCTTGGGAAAGTAGGAGAAGGTGGCGGTCTGGCCCCACTTGACGGTGCCCTCGTCGGGCTCCAGCTCCCCGGT
>CASEOA010000054.1 GCA_949289455.1 uncultured Eubacteriales bacterium | reverse complement strand
TTCCTTAATGATCTCGTGGGAGAGGCCGTCGTTCTTGATGTCCATCTGGATGGCGGTGATGCCGGCCTTGGTGCCGGCCACCTTGAAGTCCATCTCGCCGTGGAAGTCCTCCACGCCCTGGATGTCGATGAAGGTGGTGAACCCGCCGTCGTCGTCCTGGATCAGGCCGCAGGAGATGCCGGCCACAGGGGCGGAGATGGGCACGCCTGCGTCCATCAGGGCCAGGGTGGAGCCGCAGATGGAGCCCTGGGAGGTGGAGCCGTTGGAGCTCAGGACCTCAGACACCACCCGGATGGCGTAGGGGAAGTCCTCCACGGAGGGGATGACGGGCTCCAGGGCCCGCTCGGCCAGAGCGCCGTGGCCCTTCTCCCGGCGGTTGGTGGACCGGGCGGCCCGAGCCTCACCCACGGAGTAGGAGGGGAAGTTGTAGTGGTGCATATAGCGCTTCTCTTCCTCTTCCCAGATGGTGTCCAGCTTCTGGGCGGCGGACAGGGTGTTCAGGGTGCACACGGAGAGCACCTGGGTCTGGCCGCGGGTGAAGAGGCCGGAGCCGTGAACCCGGGGCAGCACGCCCACCTCGGCGGCCAGGGGCCGGATCTCGTTCTTGGCGCGGCCGTCCACACGGTGGCCCTCCAGCAGCCAGGCCTTGACGATCTTCTTCTGGAACTTGTAGGTGATCTCCTCCAGGTACTTGTCCATCTCGGGATAGTCCTCCAGGAAGAGCTCATGCCAGTGCTCGATGAGGGCGTTCCACCGCTCCTCCCGCACGTTCTTGTCGTCGGTGTCCATGGCGGCCTTGGCCTCGTCCATGGTGGCCTCCACGATCTTGTCAAAGAGCTCCTGGTCGAAGTCGGCGTGGTCGTAGCTCATCTTCTCCTTGCCGATCTCGGAGACGATGTTGTTGATAAAGGCCACCTGAGCCTTGATCTCCTCATGGGCCTTCACGATGGCGTCGTACATGATGTCATCGGGCAGCTCCTTGGCGCCGGCCTCGATCATAACCACCTTCTTGTCGGTGGCGGCCACGGTCAGGTCCAGCTGGGAGTTGTGCTTCTGCTCGTTGGTGGGGTTAAAGACGATCTGGCCGTCCACATAGCCCACCTCCAGGCAGCCGATGGGGCCGGCCCAGGGGATGGGGGAGAAGGCCAGGCAGGCGGACACGCCGATCATGGCGGTGACCTCGGGAGAGCAGTCCCGGTCCACGCTCATGACGGTGGCGGTGACCACCACGTCGTTGCGGAAGTCGTAGGGGAACAGGGGCCGGATGGACCGGTCGATGACCCGGGAAGCCAGCACGGCGGGCAGGGAGGGCTGGCCCTCCCGGCGCATGAAGGAGCCGGGGATGCGGCCCACGGCGTACAGCTTCTCCTCAAAGTCCACGCTCAGGGGGAAGAAGTCCACGCCGTCCCGGGGACGGGGGGACACGGTGACGGCCACCAGCACGGTGGTCTCGCCGTAGGTGACCATGGCGGAGGCGGAGGCCAGCTCGGCTACCTTGCCGACGTCGATGGTCAGGGGGCGGCCCGCCACTTCGGTCTTGTAAACCTTGTGATGGGTGAATTCCTTGTGCTTGATCACGGTTGACATGGGGAAATCCTCCTTTTCGTTGGTGTTTCCCATTCGCCAGAGCCTGACTCTTTTAGCACTTGAAGCCAGGTCCGCCTCTCTCCGGGCCCAGGTTCAACTGCTAAAAGCACGCTCTGAGGAATGGGGTGGGTGATGGTGATAAGGGGTGGCGCGGTGTTCCGCGCCACCCCTATCAAAATACAATTACTTACGGATGCCCAGCTTGGCAATGATGGCACGATACCGCTCGATATCCTTGCTCATCAGGTAGTCCAGCATCTTGCGGCGCTTACCGACCATCTTCAGCAGGCCCCGGCGGCTGTGGTTGTCGTGCTTGTGAATCTTCAGGTGCTCGGTGAGCTCCTGAATGCGGGCGGTGAGAATGGCGATCTGCACCTCGGGAGAGCCGGTGTCAGTGGGATGGGTGCGGTTGGCCTCAATAACGGCAGTCTTTTCGTCCTTACGGATCATGGTTTTGTTCCACCTTTCATACAATGTGCCCGCGGGCTGCGTGACCGGCCGGTGTGAGCCGGGAGACGAAGTCCGGGGTAGGATTGGCGTCTGCTCACAGACTAAAACAGTTTATCATAGTTTTACCTGGTTGTAAAGGACTCAATCTGAAAATTTTATGAAGATTTCTCCGCGCAATTACTCCGCCTGCCCCGGTTGGGCGGACGGGGTCTCCAGCCACTTCCCCCATTTGTAATAGACCAGCAGGGCCAGAGAGGTGACGGTCCAGGTAATGGGATAGCTGGCCTCCACCATAATAATGGTGTGGACCCGGGGCACCGCCAGGAAGAGCCAGGCCAGCCGCAGGCCGCACACCCCGAACACCGAGATGAGCATGGGCACCAGGGACTTGCCCGCCCCCCGCATGGCACCGGGCAGCAGCTCCACCAGGATGTAGGTGATGTAGCAGGGGGCCAGGAAGGTGACCATCTCCACTCCGATCTCCAGCACGTCGGCGTCGGGGGTGAAGAGGGCGAGAATGGGCCGGGCAAAGAGCACCAGGAGGGCGCTCATCACCAGGGTGATGCCGGCGCTCATGCCGGTGCACACCCCAACCCCCCGGCGCAGCCGGCCATATTGCCCCGCCCCATAGTTCTGTCCGGCGAAGGTGGTGAGGGACTGGGAGAGGGCGGTCATGGTCATCCAGAACAGGATGTCCATTTTGCCGTAGGCGGTCCAGGCGGCCACGGCGTCGGTGTCAAAGGAGTTGATGGCCCACTGGATGACGATGTTGGAGGCGGAGTACATCACCGACTGGAGGGCGGTGGGCACCCCCACCTTCAGCATGGCGGCCAAGGGCTGGCGGTGGATGGTGAGGGCGGCGGGAAAGAGCTGATAGGGCTGTCCCTGAGCCCGGCGGAGGGAGATTACCACCAGCACCGCCGACAGGGCCTGGGAGGATACGGTGGCGATGGCCACCCCCAGCACCTTCAGGGGGATCACCACCACCAGCAGCAGGTCCAGGACAATGTTGCACAGGGAGGCGGCGATGAGGAAGTACAGGGGCCGCTTGGAGTCCCCGATGGCCCGGAGCACGCCGGTGCCCATGTTGTACACCACGTTGGGGATCATGCCCAGAAAGTACACCCGCTGATAGAGGATGGCGTCGGGCAGGGCGTCGGCGGGGGTGTCAATGGCCCGGAGGGACCAGGGGGTGAGCACAAAGCCCGCCACCATGAAAAAGGCCCCGATGAGCACCGCCAGCAGCAGGGCGGTGTGGACGCTTTTGTGGACCTCCTCCCCCAGCCGGGCGCCGAACCGCTGGGCGATGACCACCACCGCCCCGGCGGCCAGGCCGGTGAAGATGCCCACGGTCAGGTTGACGATGGGGCCGGTAGCGCCCACAGCGGCCAGGGCTACCTTGCCCACAAACTGGCCCACCACCACCGTGTCCACCGTGTTGTACAGCTGTTGAAAGAAGGTGCCGAACCACAGGGGGAAGAACAGGGCCAGGATCTGTTTCCAGATCACCCCCTGGGTAATGTCGCCCACCGGCTGGGACAGACGCATCGGATATCCCTCCTCGCAGAAATCAGGCGGCACGGGGCCGCAGACACGATTGTACACGGTTTGGGTCGGAAAGGCAAGAGGACGAAAAGGAGGCTGCCGCATGACTTGCGGCAGCCTCCTAACTTGGTGGGCCAATCAGGTGGTGCTGATAATATTGCTGAGGGAGCCCACCAGCAGGCCGGTGCTGATGGTCATGACGTTGTTGGCAAAAATCAGGTCGTCCGCCCCCTGCTCCTTGGCGTAGGCCACCAGATCCCCCTTCCAGTACCGGAAGTCGATCTCATAGATGGTGCTGTAGTGGTCCACCAGATAGGGCAGCAGGGCGTTGCCGAAGGAATCCTTCACCACAATGCACACCGAACCGTCGGTAACCTCCGGGTTTTGGAACACGGTGAGGGGATGGTCGCCCCCGGCGAAGGTGCTGTATTTGGAGGAGGCCGCCCACTGGGACACGTCGGAGATGATGGGCCACTTGGTGGAGGTCCCGTCCTTGTCGTAATAGACCATGGTGGCCGACTGGCTGTGGGGCTTGTAGGCGTACACCGTGTCCGCCGGGAGCAGCTGGGGATCTTGGCCGTTGCCCCGGTACAGGGTGCCCAGGAAGCCGTCGAAGGTAACCTTTTCCCGCTGGTCCAGGGAATAGGGCGTGACGCCCTTGGCCTGGCAGAACGCCTCATAGGCATAGTAGGCGCCCAGGCCGTTCCAGTGGTGGTCGGTGCGGAAATAGAGGTACTCGTCCCGGTGGCGCATCAGGTTGTCATAGCAGTTGGCCTGGACCACATTGCCGGACATATTGCTAAAAATGGTCTGGATGCTCTTCTGTTGATCCACATAGACGGGGAGCTGCTGGCGGATGTCGTCGGGCAGGGTGATCCCGTAGGCGGTGGGGATGGGGAGGGAATACACCTTGGTCTGTCCGGCCAGCCGGTCCGCCGCCGTGCTGACCAGCTTGGCGTAGGCGGCGGCGGTGCCCTGGTCAAAACCGCACAGATCGAAGGCCTGGTTATCCACCCGGATCTGGTTTGTGCCCTGGTAGGCCGTGTAAGTACCGGACTGGCTTGCAAGGGCCGGATAGCTGCCCTGCTGGCTGCCTGTCTCAGGGACGCTCTGTGCTGTGGGTTCCTCCTGGGCGGGGGGGCTTGCGGAGGGCTCCCCGGCCAGGGCTTCGCCCTGCGTCTCTTCCGGCTCCCCAAAGGCCTGGGCAAAGTGGTGGGCGGTGAGCTTGTATGCGGCCACCGTACAGGCCGAAATGAGGACAATGGCCAGCAGCAGGCTGGCAATCCATCTGTGCCGGCGGAGCTTCCGCTGTTTCATGGTCAGGTTTCGCTTAGAATAGTTACCCATAGATGATCCCCTTTTTATCCTGTCTTATGGGAGAAGCTCCCGAGCGGCGGCGGTGTCTTCGGTAATGCAGAGCAGGACGTAAACGTCATTGGTGTAAACAAGAGCGTCTTTGATTTTGGGGACCTCTTCCGGCGTATAATTGACAGCCTGCTGGGCCAGACTGTCCAGATAGGTCTGGACCTGTGTCTCAATGGCGGGGACGTCCTCCTTCCCCTTGGCCTGGAACAGGATAACCTGATCGGAGGAGGTGCCCTGGGTGGTGTACATGGTCACGGCGGTCCCATCGGGCAGGCCGGTAAAGTAGAAGGGGGCGTTGTCGCTGATGTCCAGCAGGGCGCCGTCATACTGCACCTGATGGAGCAGTTCATCCAGGGCGGTGTGGGCGTCAAAGGACGCGGCGGATGAGGCGCAGGCGGTGAGGGACGCCAGCGCCAGCGCGGCGGTGCAGAGGCCCAGGGCCAGGGGCTTGAGGTTCATGGTTGTGCTTCCTTTCACAGATGTCAAATTTGTGCTGACATAATCGCTTTGCTCAACCAATTCCGCCCCACTCCAAGCACCGGCGGCAGACGCGCGGGAAAGCTCGATTTATGTCAAATACTCTTGTTCCATCATAGTACATGGGAGGTATGCAGTCAAGTTACAAAAACCTTAGTAAAGTTACAAATAAAAAAATAAAATATAACAAAACTTGCAGGTTTGAGCCGTAAACTTCCAGTGCAGTCATTGACCTGCTGGAAAACCAGCAGTTTCCATAATTTAACCCCTGTGGAGCTGTCGGGACGGGGTAAAGCTGCTGGGGGCGGCACAAAAAAACAGAGCCTGTTGCTGTGTGCAACAGGCTCTGTTTTCATGGTGGAGACGACAGAACTCGAATCTGTGACCCCTTGCGTGTGAAGCAAGTGCTCTACCGGCTGAGCTACGCCTCCATATTGGTGACCCGTACGAGACTCGAACTCGTGTTACCGCCGTGAAAGGGCGGTGTCTTAACCAC